>CBDVEN010000032.1:0-6254 GCA_965373025.1 uncultured bacterium
ATTCGGGTCCCGGTAAAAGTATTTGAGGATAATGAAAACGGCATAGTTTATATTTCGCAGGAATATTATTACATATCTGAATATGATAGTGAGTTGCATAAATATGTGGGAGAATGTGAAAAAATTACATGCTCTCTTGATTCATTTTTAGGTGGTTGGGCTATTTCAATTAGAACTGTGAAAAATGACGAAGAATTAGATGAATTTATAAAGGAAAATTATGGTACTGGATGTTATGCGGGAGATAGAAAATCGTGGGGACAAGACGGAGTTTATGAGATTAGGATAGGAGGTTGGGATAAATGGGAAAACTTAGGCACTACCGACTGTCCCGTGAATTATAGATACAAAGTTTTATATATTCCTGAAAAAAATAAATTTATGTCGGTAAAGCTCGGCCAAGAACCCACCTTTCACACCGATCCTGATACACCGCCCTATCAAAGCTATGACGAAAGAATGATTAATAGTTTTAGATTTGAATAAGCAAAATAATGACCAGAAATAAAAAAATCGTAAAGGTCGTCCAAATTTTTATTAAAACTTAAGTGGGCAAGAAAACGGTTTTGATAAAATAATAATATAACTCAAGAAAATAAAATATGTTAAGAACTAATCTAAAACAAAAAAAGAATCCTTTACTGATTGCGATTATCACAGCGGTTTCGTTTTTCATTGGTCTTTCACTGGTAAAATACTTTCGGCAGGGTCAATTTGATATAACTGATTTAGCTCAATCATTATTAAGTGCTTTGGTATTTTTTATTGTTTATTTCTTATTGCAGAATTATCTAAATAAGAGAATAGAAAGGAAAAAGCAAAAAAGAGAAGAGAGAAATAATGAACAGAAATAAAAAAATTATCATCACCTTATTTGCTATTGTAATTTTATTAACCGGCATTTGGTTCTCTTTAGATTCTCATACTAAGAATTCTTTGTATCGGGCTACATTGTGCAAATTGATTTACGGAAAGAATATCTGTAATTTCTATGCAATGATGGACACTCAAAATCCTTCAGTTTCTGATTTTGAAAAAATGATGAACTTGTGTCAAGAAATAAACGATGTTCCCAAGAAAGATAGTTGTTTTGAATATATTGCTGAAGTATTTTCTCGTATAGATGCCGAGAATGCCCAACAGGATTGCAATAAAATTAAAGAATTTAACAGCGTACATAGTAAAGAAAGTTGCCACAGTAAAATTAGTAAGATTCAAGAAATAAATGAAAGCAAAAAAAGAGTTGTCAAAACTTATCTTGAAGAAAATATTTGGAAGCCAAACAGGAACGGAAAGGCTTTTTGTGCCTACGAAATTTTAGGCGAAGAAGACGGTTCAAATATTTACCAGTATTTATGGGTGAAGTGTAAAGAATATTACTTAGAAAATGGTAAATTACGAGAGGGGGGTGGTACGAGTTTGCCGGTGGTTCTTGTCCTGCAAAAAGAAAACAATATTTACAAAGTCATTAGTCATAAAGTCCCGAGAGCTGGAAGTTTATATAGAGAGGATATTGAGAGACTTTTTCCTGAAAATATACGCCGAAATAAGATGTTTTCTAATGATGTAAATTATCTCAATCAGCGCGGCGTGATTTTGAAAGATAAAATTAAAAAAGAGGCTGAATTTTATTTTGATAATCCCTGCGCGGTTTGCGTAAATGGATGTGATACTTGTCCGGAAGGATGCGAGGAATGTTTAATCGGTATTGAGAAAAAATAAAAAATTTAAATATGAATTTGTACTTATGAAAAACAAAAAAATTATTTATTTTATTGTGGGAATATTAGCAATTATCATTGCTTTTGCGATATATTTTATATTTTTTACCTGTTCTGATCATTATACAGTCACTTGTTATCATCCAGACAGTGAAAATAAGGAAACAAAAAACATTTCTTGCAGTTCCAATAATGACTGTTCTGTGAAATCAATGGTTTCGTATTGCTCGCCAGATTGTCCGGATCTTTTTTATCGCGCATACGGCAAATATTATTGCGGCAATGACGGCTACTGTAAGGGGTGCAATGCTTATGTTTCATGGGGAAATAATGATTATGTGATTTTTCAGCTCAAAGCATGCCGCTGATAACCCAAAACTTTTATAAATTTGAAAAATACGATATGAATATAAAAACTTCAATTATAGATTTTCTAAAAATAACTAAGAAAAAAATTATTATAACAATAATTTTTCCTTTTGCAGCAGTTTCAATACTTCTTTCTTTTTGGTTATTTGAAGAATTTCTTGGATTGGGCAATAGCTTGGTAGCCAACGTAGGTTTTGCATTAGGCAATTATCTTTATTTATTTATTTTCTTACCGCTTAATTTTGTCGATAGTGATATTACTCCTTCAATTATTTTCAAAACAGCTATTATAATAACGCCAATGTGGTGGTATATCTTATCGAGCGGATTGATTTTTTTCTTGGAAAAAGTACAGAAAAAAGAATTTGCAGCTAAAGAACAAAATTTGTAAAATTCTATTAGTTCAGTTTGGCGGGATAAAAAACTTGAAATCTGGACGGCGCGCCAGTTTCACTGGCGCGAAATTCGACGGCGGAAAAAAATTGGAAGCGATTAGATTTCAGATTTTAAAATTCGGAATTCGGATTTTTTTCAAAAAAGGTTCGGATTTTGTCCAAAAGGTACCGCCCCGTTTTGAAATCTAAATAACTCGTCAAATAAAAAACTATGGAACAAATAATTAATTTTATTCAACAAAATTATCAGCCGATTATTTTAGGATTAAGCGCGCTTGTTTTAATTTTATTTTTTGGTTTTGCCTATTTGTTTTCGCAGATAAAAAATATCAAAAACAAACAGGAAATACTTTTTCAGGGAAAAGAAGCGAAAGATTTGGAAAAAATTATTGAAGACCAACGCGAAGAAATCAATAAAAATAAAAACGATGCTGAGGACTTATTTAAAGTTAGCGAGAAAATCCATCAGATTGCTTCAAAAGGAATTCAAAAAATCGGATTGGTCCGCTATAATCCTTTTGGCGATATTGGCGGAGACCAAAGTTTTGCTATTGCTCTTCTTGACGCTTATGATAATGGGCTGATTATTTCCAGTTTGCACAGCAAGGAAGGGACGCGTGTTTACGCCAAGCCGGTTGAAAAAGGAAAATCGTCTTATCAATTATCAGACGAAGAAAAAAAAGCGGTAGAAGAAGCGATGGGGAAATAGGAACTTGTAGAATTTTATTGAAATATCAGAATTGAAACTTGTTGAAATTTATTGAAACTGATTAAAATTAGTAAAAATTTAAAAGTTTTAAAAACAAAAATATGAAAAATGGATTTACTTTAATTGAAACATTAATAGGTATAGCGATTTTGGCAATCGTAATGCTGGGCATTTATGGAATTTTTCAAGGCAGCTTAAGAATGGTCAATAACAGCCGGGCGCGGCTTACAGCTCAAATGTTAGTTAATCAAAAATTGGAAGAAGCGCGAAACATTCCTTACAACAAAATCGGAACGGTTGGCGGAATTCCATCTGGAACAATTACCGAAGAAACGGAAATTACCCGCAACGGAATTAATTTTACAGTTAAGACAACTGTTGTTTATATTGACGATCCTTTTGATGGAATAAGTCCGGATGATACTCTCCCTAATGATTATAAAAGAGTGAAAGTAAAAGCGGATTGGTCTGGAATTTTCAGCGGAACCCTTTCCGGTTTTACAGATATTTCTCCAAAAGGAGCGGAACAGGCGGCAGGCAGCGGAACTTTATCAATAATCTGTTTTGACGCCAGCGGAATCGGTATTCCCCAGGCAAATGTTTATTTAAAAAACGATGATGTTGTTCCGGCGATTGAAGCAAATTATCTGACTGACGATAACGGGCAATTAACTTTAGCCGGAGCCCCAGAATCAGTTGAAGCGTATCAAATTACTTTAAGCAAAGATGGTTATAGCACGGACAGGACTTACGGAGAAGACGAAGTGGAAGATCCAGTAAAAATTCATTCCAGCGTTGCCGAAGGAAAATTAACTGAAATAAGTTTTGCAATTGATAAATTGTCAATATTTAATATAAATGTTGTTTCCGAAGAGACAGGATTGCCTATCAGTAATATTCCTTTTCATCTTCAAGGATTAAAAAAAATCGGCAAAGAAGTTCCGACTTATAAATATTCTGAAGACCACAGCGTTGATGCTGCGGGACAGCTGACAATTTTAAATTTAGAATGGGATTCTTATGAGTTTTCCATCGATGAAGACGCTACCGGCTTTGATTTAATCTCGCCTGATTCTGATGAACAGCCGATTGATCTTTTGCCGAACACGATTACTCCGATAACTTTGATTCTTGGCGCGGAAAATACTCTTATAATAACAGTAAAAGATTCTGAAAATTCTGAACCGATTTCTGAAGCCGGCGTGAGAATTTTTAATTTGGATTTAGGATATAACGAAATAGTTCCTACTGATGAGCAAGGACAGGCGTTTTTTACTCCTCTTGAAGAAGACGATTACGATTTGGAAATTCAAGCTGACACTTATCAGGATTATTCGTCAACTGTTACTATTTTGGGAGATACTGAAGACGAAGCGCTGATGCAAAAATTGCCGTAAGTAAATTTTTTGTTTTCCAATCAAAAAAGGCGAGGATATATATCCTCGCCTTTTAGTTCTAAAACCCAACTTCAAAATACAAATCTTCTTTTAATTTTTGCGAGAAAATTGTTGATCCTTTTTTTATTTCAGCTGAATTCGGCTGAAAGTATTTAGGTTTTTTCTCGGAAATAATTTCAATTTTTAAATCATAATTATCTGTTCCGATTTGTTTTTGAACAAGCAGTTTGTAAGGATTTTTTTTGAAATCTTTTGGCAATAAATATTCAAAAACAATTTTTTTCTCTTGGCTCATCGGAACATAAACCATACCGGCAAAAACTGTTTTTTCTAATTCGTCTGGAAATTCAATCGGTGTTGACAATCCGCCGGTTTTTGTAAGCCAGCTTCCTTTCGGCAGATAAACTCTAAGATAGCTTTGGTAATCTTTAAGATGCCAATTTTCTTCTTTGCCTTGATGGCGATAAGTAATTTCCAAACGGGCATTCGGCCGCGGCGAATTCAAATCTATCTGGTAATCAATTAACCGTTCAACAACCGGATCGCTTTTTAAAGAAAATAAATTTGCGTCAACAATCATCAGATAATCGCCGGAAAAATTTTCCATTTGTCCTCCCCAATTTTTTTCAAGAATTTTATTTTCCAAATCGCCATTATGGAAATAGAAAATAATTTCCTTTTCTTTAAAATGTTTTTCAAAGCGATTAAAAAGTTTGATTTGGTCTAAAACACTAAATTCAACTATTCGTTCCGCCAGAATCGGAGCGATTTTTTTTAGAACGCTTTTTCGTTCGCCTTCGGGAATTCCTTTTTTATAATAATCCTGCTCAACTTGATATTCCAAATCAAGAATAACATTTTCTTTTGTATAATTATGGCCTTCAAATTCCAAAGGACCGGTTAAATCCAAAACAGATTCTAAAACCGGCGGAGTAATGGCGATAATTCCGTCAAATTTTTCCTGTCCGCCCTGCAAGCGGTAAAAATACTCGGCTTTTTTCGCTGATGTCGGAAAATCAGGAGACCAGCCGGAATCTCTCATCTGCCAGTTGGAAACATGCAGATATTTTTTAATGGGCCATGGCGGTTCTGTCTGAACTTTTCCAAACCCGTCAAAAATATTTGTGTCGTGGATTTCTAAATGAGTAAATTTTCCGTCTTTGACTTTAACAATTCCAAACGAACCGAGATATCCGCCGGCAGGCCGAAGCTCCATATTATTTTCAAAAAGCAAAAGATAAGTTTTTTCTTTTTCAAATCCGCCGACTTCTGGAAAAATTTCCAGAAGAAAAGAAATCTCCTCTTTTTTGTCTTCTGAAAAAGGCAGAAGTTTTATTATTGGCTTTAAAATTCCCATTTCGCCTTTTTTAACTTCAGAAATTCCATAAAAACTAAAACCCGCCAAAATAACACAGGCGATTAGAGTAATAAGAGTAAATTTTTTAAGAGTTATAAATTTCATAGAATATATTTGACAAATTTACCTTTTTGTTTTAATATAAAGACAAATAAAAGAGGGAGAATAAATGGTGAAAGAATCAATCGCAGAAAAGAACGAAAGGGAAGGAAAAGAAGCAGGTAAAATGAAAAAAGAGAAAGAAGGTGCTTTAGTTGGACTTGGAAAAATGTTTTCGGAGGAAGAGGGAAAATGACAATAAAAAAC
>CBDVEN010000033.1:0-6129 GCA_965373025.1 uncultured bacterium
TAAAAAAGTTTTGAAAAGCAGGGCCATCGGGATTCGAACCCGAGTTACTAGGATGAAAACCTAGCGTCCTAACCAAACTAGACGATAGCCCCATTATTTAATGAATCTTTGATTTTTTGTTTTAATAATTCTCTTTGTTGTCCGTTTGTTTTTAATTCAATCTCTCTTTTTCTAGCATCAGTTTTATTTAGATACGCCTCGTAATATACTAATTTAAAAGGAATTCTATGTTTTATTGATTTAGTTTTTCCGGCATTATGTTCTTTCATTCTTTTTTTAAGATCAGAGGTAAATCCGATATAAATTCCTTTATCTTTTTGACTTTGCGCAACATAAACATAAAACATATTTTATATTTATTATAAAGTTACTAGGATGCCCGCACTTCGGCGGGTCCGCTGGAGGCGGAAAAACCTAGCGTCCTAACCAAACTAGACGATAGCCCCATATAAAAATCGCCAAAATATTTTTGGGATCATTAACGAGTCAAAACTTTTCTTCCTTTTTTCCTCCGTCTGGCAATAACATTCCGCCCGTCTTTAGTGCGCATCCGCGCAATAAATCCATGAACTCGCTTCCTTTTTTTCTTTTTTGGCTGGTAAGTCATTTTCATATTTTATACTATAACATTAATTTATTTTTTAGTCAAACAAAATGATAAATTTAGAACGGGGTTGACAGAAATAACTATCCATATTAAAGTGAAATACTATGGAACAAAATTCTAAAAAACAAATCTTTGAATTTATCAAAAAAAGCGAAAATATTCTCATTGCTTTGGGACCGCGGGCAAACGGCGACGCTTTGGGAAGTTCTTTGGCTTTTTATTTATTTTTAAAAAAATTAGGAAAAAGCGTTGATATTATTTCAGCAAATTCACCTTTGGAAAAATTTAATTTCCTTCCGAGTTGTGATAAAATCAACAAAAATTTTAAAGCGGACAGAGAATATATTATTTCCATTGATATTCCCCATGGCAAATTAAATCAGTTGTATTACAAGCACAAAGGCGAACAATTAAAAATTTATCTCAAGCCGAAAAATATTGAATTAAACCGAGAAAAAATTTCCCTTCAGAGCGGAAATTTTAACTATGATTTAATTGTTGTTTGTGGAATATACGACCTGGAAATGCTCGGCTCGCTTTATGAAGAAAACGCTGAGCTTTTTTTTGAAACGCCGATTATCAATATTGACAATCATCCTTCAAACGAATATTTTGGCAAAGTTAATTTAGTAGAAATTACTGCCAGCGCCGTCTCACAGATTCTCAGCAAATTTCTTTTTGAAATGCAAGAAGATTCAATTGATGAAGATATTGCTACTTGCCTTTTAACCGGAATTATTTCTGAAACAAAAAGTTTTCAGGCAATTAACACTACTCCGAAAGCGATGGAAACTGCCGCAAAATTGATTGCGCTCGGAGCCAAACAGCAGGAAATTATCCGCTACCTTTATAAAACAAAATCTTTAAATTATTTAAAACTTTGGGGAAGATTAATGGCGCGATTGCGTTATGATTCGCAATTCAGAATTATCTGGTCGTTAATTTCACAAACGGATTTTCAAAAAACCCAGACCAATTCCGACGATTTGAATTTAGTGATTGAAGAATTAATTAAAAATTCTCCGGAAGCAAACCTCTGTTTGATTTTTTGGGAATCAGCAGAAGGCGTTCAGGCGCAAGCGCAAATAATCAAAAATTTAAATTTAGAAGAACTGCAGAATCTTCTCGGCGGGTCGCTTGAAAACAATAAGATTAATTTTAAATTAGGAATAACCGATATTACCCAAGCGGAAAAACAAACTTTGGAAAAAATTAAAAATTGGTTAAAACAAAAAAGTGACCGTTGGGGTTGACAAGAAATCAGATCTATGGTATGGTGTTATATTGAGTAAAAAACTTATATTATGGATATTTTAAACGAAATTAATAAAATCAAGGATCATTATGAAAAAATCATCTGGATAGCTGTTTTGGTAATGCTGTTCAGCTTTTTATTCAGCTTGGTTCTGCCTTTAAAATACCGCTCAAGCGCGGAAGTTTTAATTATCCAAAAACAAACCAGCGAAATTGACCCTTACACATCGGCGAAATCAGCGGAACGAACCGCCGAGACATTGACTAAAGTTATTTATTCCTCCTCGTTTTTTGATAAAGTTTTGAAATCCGGATATAAAATTGAAGAAAGTTCTTTCAGCAAAGAGGAAGTTAAGAAAAGAAAGGAATGGAAAAAAACAATTGAAACGCAAATAGTCAGAGGAACTGGAATTATTAAAATTAATGTTTATCATAAAGAACAGTATCAGGCGGAACAAATTGCCAGTGGAATAGTTTATGTTTTGGAAAGATACGGTCAGGAATTCCACGGCGGCGGCGATTTTATTGAAATCAAAACGATTGATTATCCTTTAACAAGCAAAAATCCGGTTAAGCCAAATCTGATTTTGAATGTAATATTCGGTTTTGCTTTTGGCTTGATTCTGGGAACAGCTTATGTTTTTCTTTATTCGGACAATGAGAAAAAATCAAAAGGGATAATTTTAAATAAATTAAATAAACTAAATCCAAAAAAAACAGCGATGGCATCTGAAGTAACGCCCCGTTTGTTGTTATTTTCTGATTCTAAAAAATCTCCGAAAGATTCCGGAGAAATAGACAAGGAAATCCGAAAAAAACTTGAAAAATTCCGAAAAAATACTGACAAGTGGTCAATCTAAATTTAAACTTTTTTATTTTCCAAATCTTCTTTGGCGATGGTTATAATTATCCATCGCTTTTTTAAAATCTTCTAAAGTAAAATCAGGCCAAACTTTGTCGGAAAAATACAATTGCGTATTCGCTGTATGCCACATCATAAATCCGTCTGAAAGATGAGGATCTCCGCCAGTGCGGATAAGAAAATCAACTGACGGGAGATCGCAAGTCAAAAGATTTGCTTTTAAAAGATCAGATGACATTTTAACTCCGCTTTTAATTTTTAAAGCGGTTTTTTCAATCGCTCTCAGCATATCTTCAGTGCCGGAGTACGCAAGAAAGAAATTTAAAAAATGATCCTGATAATTTTTCGTAACATCCATCGCTTCTTGAATAATTTTAACAATTTCTTTCGGGAAAAGGTCTCTCCACCAGCCGATCGCGTTGATTTTTATTTTATTTTTATGAATATATTCATCGTTAATTAACTCTTGAAAATCTTTTTTAAATAAGTTTAATAAAAAACGGACTTCGTAAGGCGAACGCTTTTGAAAATTATCTTTAGACATTGCCCAGATAGAAAAATAAACAATTCCTATATCGAAAACCTCCTTTAAAATTTCTCTAAAGTTTTTTTCTCCTTGCCGATGCCCGAGCCACGGCTTAAGTTTATGATCCATTGCCCACCGCCGATTTCCGTCTGGAATTATGGCAAGATGATTTGGAATTTTTACTGCTTCTTTTTTAGCTGTCATTTAAAAATCCTTTCCTTCGCAATATCCATTGCAATTTTTCGCGGGATGTTTTTTTTGTCTCGCGATCTTTTTAAAATTTCTTGAGTATTTTTAATAATTTTTTCTTGAATCATTTTAAACATTTCTTCTTCATTCCCTCTGATATATTCTACATAAGAAGAAATCACTCCGCCGGCATTGGCAATAATGTCCGGAATAATTAAAATTCCTTTTTGGCTCAATCGCTCTTCAGTTTCCGCAGTCATCGGAATATTTGAACCTTCAACAATAATTTTCGCTTTCACTTCTTGAAAATTTTCTTCAGTGATTAAATTCGGAATTGCCGCTGGAATTAAAATGTCGGTTTTCAAAGAAACGATTTTATCGGCGGAAAAAATTTCTCCGCTGCCATAATTTATTATTGAACCAGTTTGTTTTTTTACTTCAAAAAGTTTTTCAAAATCAATTCCATTTGGCTGGTAAAGGCATCCTTTTGAATCAGAAACACCAACTAATTTCAACCCTTTTTCAGTTAAAAATTTAGCGGCGAAAACGCCTACATTTCCAAAACCCTCAACAGTAAAATTTAAATTTTCCGGATTAAGATTTAAATGCTTTATTCCGATAAGAGTTGCCTGCGCGACTCCAAAACCTGTTGAACCGAGTTCATGAGGCAATCCGCCTATTTCTTTCGGTTTGCCAGTGCAAGATTTCAGATCGCCGTTTTCTTCGGCAAAAATTTTCATTTCTTTTTCCGCAATATTCATATCCGGCGCGGCAATATACAAAGAAGGGCAGACAGATTTTAACGCGCGGGAAAAAGCGCGGACGATTTCTTCTTTTTTCTTCGGAGAGATTTTTTTTGAATCAGCGATAATTCCGGATTTTGCTCCGCCAAACGGCAAATCCGCTAAAGCGTTTTTAAAAGTCATCGCCCTTGCCAAACCAAAAACTTCTTCGCGTGAAACATCCGGAGTCATTCTGATCCCGCCTTTTCCCGGACCGCGGCAAGTATTATCAATAACTAAAAATCCTCGCATCCCGCTTTGCGCGTCATAAACTTCTAAAATTTTTTCCGGACCGATGTTATCAAACATTTTTTAAATATTCATACGCGCTAATTGCCGCGATTGCTCCTTCGCTTGTGGCGGTGACAATTTGACTAATTTTATCTGATCCAGTAGTAATATCGCCAGCAGCAAAAATTCCTTTGATATTTGTCTGTCCTTTTCCATTAATAATAATAAAACCCTCTTTATCAATTTTTATCCCAATTTTTTGAGTGAGTCTGCCTGGCGGCTTGGCGCCGATTTCAATAAAAACGCCGTCTAAAATTAATTCATTAGAACCGTTATATTTTTTATCTAAAATAATTTTTTTCACTTTTTCTTTTCTTTGAATCTCCAAAAGATTTGTTGATTTAATTCTCTTGATTTTAGGGCTGGATTTTATTCGATCAATTAAAATATCCTGAGCCCGCATTTTTTCTTTGCGATAAATAATATATACTTTTGAAGAGCATTGGGATAAAAGAAGAGCTGCTTGAGCAGCCGCATTGCCGCCGCCAATCACGGCAACAATTTTATTATGGAAAAAAGCGCTGTCGCAAGTGGCGCAATAGCTGATTCCTTTGCCTAAAAATTCTTTTTCTCCGGGAATATTCAAGCGGCAAAAAGTTTTTCCTAAAGCCAAAATAACTGTTCGCGCTTTATAGATATCTCTGCTACTGATAATTTCAAACCCGTTTTCTAACGGTTCAATTTCTTGAACTTTTTCTAATTTAATTTCTGAACCCAATGTTTTAATTTGTTCTTGAAAAATTTGCGCCATATCCATGCCTGAAGTAGATTTTATTCCAGGATAATTTTCTATAATAAAAATTTCGCTAAGCGTGCCGCCGAGAGCGGTTCCCAAGACCAAGTTCTTTAAATTAAACCGCGAAGCGTAAATAGAAGCGGCTAATCCAGCCGGTCCGGCGCCAACAATAATCAAATCATAGATTTGTTTTTTTTCTGTTGCGTCTTTTGCCATATAATTTAATTCTGATTTTTTTCTTGTCCGATTATTCCTTTAATTTTTTCAACAATCTCGCTAAGATCATGGTCAGCTTTAACTATATAATTTGTCGCGCCCAAAACCAACGCTTTCTGGACATCTTCTGTTCCTCCAAGATTAGTCAGAATAATAATCGGAATTTTTTTTGTTTTCTCATCTTTTTTCAATGCTTTTAAAACTTCAAATCCGTCCATTTTCGGCAAAATCAAATCAAGCAGAATTATATCCGGCGCTTCAGAAGAAGCCATTTTTAATCCTAATTCTCCATCAAGAGCGCTAACTACTTCATAATCCTCTTGAAGTAAAATTTCTTGAAGCGCTTTTTGAAGAATTGCTTCATCTTCAACAATGAGAATTTTTTGTTTCCTGCCTGTTGGCAGATGCGATTTGTTTTCCTCCATAATAAAATTTCCTTTCTTAATTATAAATATAAAATATTAAGATTCAACTATTGGCAAGCTAAACCAAAAAGTTGTTCCTTTGTTTTCTTCGGAAATAAAACCGATTTTTCCGCCAGAACCTTGAATTATCGCTTTGACAATAAATAATCCCAATCCTGTTCCTTCGGTTTGGCGCTTAAGAACCTTGTCTGAACGAAAAAATTTTGTAAAAATCTGCTTTTGCTGTTTTTTTGGGATGCCG
>CBDVEN010000034.1:0-5986 GCA_965373025.1 uncultured bacterium
TTTTTCATAAACCACATTTTGTTGCCTCCGCATTTTGGGCAGGCAAAAACATCTTGCCAGCGCAACTTGAACAGATAATCGTGGCAAGCCTCGTCTGTGGCAAAGCGGTTTTCGAGCTCAGCCAAAGTCTTTGGATAATCTTCCATATGCCCATTATACTACATCTTGTGTCTGGTTGAGTCAAGTGCATACCCCCATTAAAATAATTCCTTCTTTTCCATTTTTTCTTTTCCAATCTTCAATTATTTTATAATAAACCTTTTCGTAATTATTGACCATTTTTTTAATGGTAAAATTTTCTTCAATATGCTTACGGCATTCTTTTCTGTCTATTTGATCTACTTTTTTAATCGCTTCAACTAAACCTTCTATATTGGGTTTACCTTTTTTATTTAATGGATTAACAATAAAACCGGTTTTGCCGTCTTTTACCACTTCAGGTACTGCTCCGCGATTAAATGCAATTACCGGTGTTCCGCAAGCCATCGCTTCAATCATTACCAAACCGAACGGCTCTTCCCATTGGATTGGAAATAAAAACGCTTTAGCGTTTTTATTAAGTTCCGCAATCTTTTTTTCGTCAACTAAGCCGTAATTTTTAATAATCCCTTTATGTTTTTTTATTAATGGCTCCATTTTTTCTTTAAAATATTTTTTTTCACTTTCAACTTTAGCTATTCCTGCAATGATTAATTTGTGTTTGGATGCAATCGCTGCCTTTATAGCGGCGTGAAATCCTTTATCGTCCTTAAAGCGGCCGGCAATTAATAAATAATTCTCAGGATTATTATTGTAATGGTATTGATTTATTTTTAAACCATTGTAAATAGTTGCTGCGTATTTAATGTTTTTCGAAAAACTTTTTCTTTGAGAATTACTGATAGAAATAAATTTTGCCGGAGCGTCCTTATAAACATTTGAAACTTCTTTTCCCCATCCTGTTCCTGTGTAATGTAAAGTGATTAGCGCTGGAGTTGCGCTTAAATAAGTAAAGGGCAGAAAATTAAAAGGAGCATGGTAAGCGTGAATAATATCAAATTTTTCTTTTTTATTCTTTAAATAAAGATTGGCGATTAAATGTTGTTCGTAAGCGGCAAAAGCGGCATAGTTTGAGCTGAGTGACAGATTTTTAAAATAAGAATGATGAGCAAAAGCAATTTGTCCGCAAGAAATAAGATTAGCTGAAGTTTTAGAATCAGAACTGGCAAAAAGAGTTATTTTATGTCCTCTCTTGACTAAACTTTTAATTAATTCGTCAACTAAATCAATTGGAGCGTAAATAACATCATCCTTTTTTTTAAGCGGAATAGGAAAATGCGTAGTACAAAAAATAGCGATTTTTAGTTTTTTCTTTTTCATAATTGTTTTCTTTTAATTAATTTTTTATAAATTTTTTCGTATTCTATTGCCATTTTTTCTGTAGAGAATTTTTCTTCAACATGTTTACGGCAATCTTTCCGATTTATTTGTTTTATTTTTTTAACGGCACTAATCATTTCTTTTTCGTTTCTCACAATAAAACCGGTTTTCCCATCTTTTACCACTTCCGGAACTGCTCCTCGATTAAACGCAATCACCGGTGTTCCGCAAGCCATCGCTTCAATCATTACCAAGCCGAAAGGCTCTTCCCATTGGATAGGATTAAGAAAAGCAAAAGCGTTTTTTAATAATTTATTTTTTTGAGATAAATTTACTTCGCCTATATATTCAACCTTTCCTTTCCTAAATTGAGGTTTAATTTTTTGTTCAAAATAATTATGAGATGCTGGGCTGTTTTTGGCGATATTTCCGGCTAAAATTAATTTTTTATTTGCTTTTTTCGCTATTTTAATTGCTTCGGCAACACCTTTCTTAGGATAAATTCGTCCAAGCCAAACTAAATAATCTTTTTTAATTTTTTTCTGAAATTTATATTTTTTTAAATCAATTCCATTATAAACCGTGCCAACAAAATTAAGTTTTAATTCCGTGCTTTTTTTATGAGTATTGCTAATACTTATATAATTATGTTTTTTAAATTTATTATAAACAGCCCATTTATCTTTACTTTTTGAATTAGGAAAAGGATCATGTAGAGTAGTAATAACTGGTGTTTTTACAAAATTAATAAAAAAACCAGAAAGGATAGAACTATTTTCATGAATATGAATAATATCAAATTCATCAGCGCGGGAAAAAGCTTCGTAAATATTTAACAAAGGGAAATGCGCATTATTCCATGGGATTACTTTGCAGTTTATTTTTTCTTTAATCAAATATTTTGGCCAAACAGAGATCAATTTGCCTGAGACATTAGAATCGCCAGAAGCAAAAACAGTGACTTGGTGGCCTCGTTTAACCAAACCCTCGCTTAAATTGTAAGCTACTAATTCCGTTCCGCCGAATTTTTTCGGAGGCAGCGAAAACCACAATGGAGCTACTTGAGCTATTTTCATAATTTGAACAATTAATATTATTTTTTCAACATTTTATAATAAACTTTTTCGTATCCGTCAACCATTTTTTTAAGAGAGAAATTTTTTTCTACCCAACTTCTGCAATCCTCTCTTTTTATTTTATCTATCTTTTTAACAGCTTTTATCATTTCATTTTTTCCTTTAACGACATAACCTGTTTTATTATGTTTTACAATTTCTGGAATTGAAGCCCTTTTAAAACCAATAACAGGAGTGCCACAAGCCATAGCCTCTGCCATTACAAGTCCAAATGGTTCTTTCCATAAGATAGGCATTAAAAGAGCTTCTGCTTTTTGATAGAATGGAACCATTTGCTTTTGAGTAAGCATTCCTTCGTAAGTGATTTTTCGTGATAAATAAGGATTTATCTTTGTATTCCAATAATTAAGATGGTCAGTTGGAATTTCGCCAGCTATTTTTAATTTTTTGCCTGTTTTTTGGGCAATTTGAACAGCAATTTCAACTCCTTTTCGAGGCATAATTCTTCCCGCAAAAGCTAAGTAATCACCCTTTTTTTCACTAAAAGAAAACTTTTTAATATCTATTCCATTGTAGATTGTTGCGGCATAGTTAAGCGTAGGTAGAGGTTTTCTTTGAGCATTGGAAATGCTTACAAAGTAAATATTTTTTATTTTATTTTTTTGGAAATGGCGATAAATTAATTTTAAGGTATTTGTCCCAATCGGATAATTAAAAGGGTCATGCAGAGTGAAACAGACAGGCGTTTTAATTAGAGAAGCTAAATGTAAAACTCTTGGTTTTGAGTGAAATTGAACAATATCAAATTTTTTTTCTTGGGCCATTTGGCAAAGCTTAGAAATTAAAGAAAGTTCATAATTTTCTCTTATAATTTCTTTCCAAGTGTCATTTACTTTTTTGTAAAAAGAAAACCATTCTTTATTCTTTTTTAAAGAAGGAATATTATTAGAAATTAGAGTAGCTGATGTTTTTGAATCGGATGAAGCAAATAAAAAAACCTTATGTCCTCTTTTTACTAATTCTTCAGCTAAGTAATAAGTAAGCCAAAGCGGAGCATAAATTTTCTGTTCTTTTCGATTGGGTGTTGGATAAAAATTAGTGGCAAATAAAGCAATTCGCATAAAATTATTATTTTTTGTTTAAATTTATAATTTCTTTATACGCTTTTTCGTAATTTTCTATCACTTTTTCTAAACTAAAATTTTCTTCTATATGTTTTCGGCAATCTTCGGGATTTATTTCATTAATTTTTCCTAAGGCATTTTTTAGTCCCTTTATTCCTTCTCTCGGATTAACGACAAATCCTGTTTTTTTATTAACTACAAGTTCTGAAACCGATCCTCGGTCAAAACCAATAATCGGAGTGCCGCAACTCATACTTTCTGCCATTGTTAAGCCAAAAGGTTCGTACCAATTAATTGTCATTAAAAACACTTTTGCTTTTTGCATTAATTTTGAAACTTCTTTTTTGCTTAATGGCTGCTCTGGAGATATTGGTCCAACCCATTTAATTTTTTTTGAAAGATAGGGTTTTACATCTTTTTCAAAAAAATTCTTATCTTCAACATTTCCTGATAATAAAAGTTCTGAATCAGTTTCTCTGGCTAATTTTATTGCCCACCTTACTCCTTTCGCGTCTATAAAAATTCCTTTCTTGTCTTTTGCTCTGCCTAATCTCCCAATCCATAAAAGATAATCATCTTTTTTTTCGGAAAATTTATACAAATTCGTATCTACTCCATTATGGATTACTTTCCAAATTTTTGTTTTTTTTGCTAATTTTTTATGAGCGTTGGAAATAGAAACAAAATAACAATTTTTAATATTATTGAATTGTGAAAGAATATCATCTAATTCTGAAGTCATTTGCGCGTGAATCGTAGTTAAAACCGGCGTTTTTAATTTATCAGCGACTAAAAGGTTTATAAACTCCGGATAAGTATGATTATGAATAACATCAAATTTATCTCCTATTTTTTCTAACATTCTTGCTTGTTTTGTTAAAAAACTTATTTCAGCGTAAAAAGGATTTTCATAAGCAGGCATATCAACAAAACATTTTGGAATAACCGGAATAATTTTTACTCCGGGGATACGGCTGTCTCCGGTTCCCAAAACAGAAATTTTATGTCCTTTTCTTTGAAGTCCGCAAATCAAATCATAAATCATTCTCGGTCTTGCCGCTGTTATTTTTGAATTAATTTTTCTTTTTAAAAGTGAAACGATAAGAATTTTCATTTATTTTTTTATTAACAATTAAATAATTTCTTATAATTTTATTTTGCCCATTCTTCAGGCGGCATTATTCTTTCTATTTTCATTATTTGCTCTTTAACGCTTTTTAATCCAGCATTGATTTTGTTCGGGAGATTTTTTCATTTCTTCAGAAATAATTTTTTCAAAATTATCCTTCTTTCATAAGTAAAATTTATTTCCCCTGAGTAACAAAATCTATTACCCAATCTGGCCGCTTTTCGCGGTAATATTTTAATTTATAAAATTTGTTTTTTAAAAAATTATGCTCTCCGTCTCTCATTTCGCCTAAAATTTCTTTTGTCTTTTTAAGAAGTTTTTTTTGTCGCGTTTTTACTTTTTCTGCTGATTTTTTATTAAGATTTGAAGAAATAGCAATATATCGGAAGTTATAATCTTTGCCAAAAACTTTTTTAAAAATATACTTAACGCGAGGCAGATGAAATTCTGAAGTTATTATCTTGGCTTCTTTTTCCTTTTTTGGAATAAAATAAATTTTCTTTGCGTAATAAGCGTTGCTAATCGTATCTTTTGATTTGTTTTCTAAAAAAATATTCTTTTTTAAAATTCCTTTTTTGATTAAATAATTTTTCATTGCCTGAGCTTCGGTTATTGGCGGAAGCAAACTTTTTGGATATAAAAAACTATATCTTCCGCTAACTAAAATTTTAGCGTTTTTATCTTTCTTAAAAATCTCTGTTGCTTTATCTAATCGTTTTTTAACATATTGAGGCAGATTTCCATTTTTATTTATACCTCCGCCTAAGATTACAATTGTCATATTTTTTTTATTTTGAATTCTTTGTATATTTTTGATAAATATATTCAAATTTCTTGCTGATTTTTTTCCAGGTAAATTTTTCTTCTACAATTTTACGGGCATTATCGCCCATTTTTTTTCGTAATTTCTCATCTTCTAAAAGTTTATTAACCGCTTCAGCAATCTGATTGCTGTTTCGCGGACGAACAAAAAGACCGTTATAGCCATCTTTAACCGCTAAAGGAATTCCTCCCTTTCTAGTAACTACTACTGGAGTTTTTGAAGCCATTGCTTCTAAAATAGTTAATCCTAATGGTTCTTCCCAAACAGAGGGCGCTACGAAAACATCAGCCCGGCAATAGAATTTTTTTAATTCTTCTGATTCTTGTTCGCTCATATATCCTAATAAATGGACATTTTTTAATTTTAATTCTTTAGCTAATTTTAATAAATATTTTTTTTCTGGTCCGTCTCCAATAATAACAACCTCTCCTTTGATTTTTTTTGCCGCTTTAATTAAATATTTCACTCCTTTACT
>CBDVEN010000035.1:0-5985 GCA_965373025.1 uncultured bacterium
CATATTTGAGCAGGGATTATAAACAACGCTGCAATTCCGTTTTTTTAAAATTTTAATTTCCTTGTCTGAAAGCCAGATTGAATGGGCCAAAACGCAATTTCTTGAAAGAAAGCCAATTTTATCCAAAAATTCAACCGGCCTCATTTTATGTTTCTTTAAACAATCTTGGACTTCTTTTTCTGTTTCTGACAAATGAATATGGAGAATTAAATTATTTCTCTTGGCAAAATTTTTCGCCCAAATTAAATTTTCTTTTGAAACCGTATAAATTGAATGGGGCGCGATTGAAAAAGTGATTGTTTCAAATTTTCTCTTTTTAAATTTTCTCCAATATTTTTCAGCATTTTCTTTTTTTCCCATTGGCAAAGAATCCAAGAGCGTCAATCCGACAACCGCGCGGATTCCGGTTTCTTCAATCGCTTGAACTGCCGCTTCCGGATGCCAGTACATATCATTGAAACAAGTTGTTCCGGTTTTTATCATTTCAAGACATGCTAATTTTGTCCCTTGATAAATATCTTTCTCTGTTAATTTTTTCTCCAAAGCCCAAATTTTTTCCAGCCATTTTTCTAATGGCAAATCATCGGCTTGCCCGCGAAACAAACTCATCGCCGCGTGAGTATGACAATTTATTAAACCTGGCAAAACCGCTTTTTCTCCTTTGCCATCAATTTTTTCATCAGCCCGCAAATTCAAATTCTTGCCAATTTTTTCAATCTTATTTTCTTTAATAAAAATATCCTGCTGTTTGTTTTTTAAAATAATGTTTTTTAATAGAAGAGTCATTTTTTCTTTTCAATTTCCTCGCTAATTTTCTTAAGAAATTTCTCTAATTTCATTTCTCCGATGTCGCCTTTGCCTCGCTGGCGGACGCTGACGGATTTTGCTTTTTTTTCTTTATCGCCGACGATTAAAAGATACGGGATTTTTTGAATCTCTCCTTCTCTGATTTTTTTGCCGATCGTTTCATTTTCATCTTTAACCTCAATTCGCAAGCCGTTGGCAATTAGCAATTTACTGATTTCATCTGCGTATTTCTTATGAGCCACGCCGATTGGAATAATTTGAATCTGAACAGGCGAAAGCCACAAAGGAAAAGCCCCGGCATAATGCTCAATTAAAACGCCGATAAATCTTTCCATACTTCCCAAAAGCGCCCGATGAATCATAAATGGCTCTTTTTTGTTTCCTTTTTTGTCAACATAACTCATCTTAAATCTTTGCGGGAGATTAAAATCAAATTGAATTGTTGTACATTGCCATTCCCTTTCCAAAGAATCTTTTATTTTAATATCAATTTTCGGTCCGTAAAAAACTCCGCCGCCAGAATCTGTTTTATAATTTAATTTAAGTTTTTTTAATACATTTTCCAGCGCTTTGGTTGATTTTTCCCAATTTTTTAAATCTCCAACATATTTTTCCGGCCGAGTGGAAAGATAAATATTATAATTGCTAAAACCAAAATCTTTTAGCATTTCAAGCGCCCGCTTGACAAGTTTTTCAACTTCGCTGTTCATTTGTTCATAAGCGCAAAATAAGTGAGCGTCGTCCTGAGTAAATCCTCGAACTCTTATCAATCCGTGTAAAGTTCCGGATCTTTCATAACGATAAACAGTTCCCAATTCGGCAAATTTTATCGGAAGTTCCCGGTAGCTTCTGATTTTATTATTGTAAACATAAATATGAAAAGGGCAATTCATCGGCTTTAAAAGATACTCTTCTTTTATTTTTACTTTCTTGCCGCTTTGGCTGTCTTCCAAGCTCTGCCCGACTTCAAGCGGAGGATACATACTGTCGTTATAAAAATTCCAATGGCCAGAGGTTTCCCATAATTTCCTGCTTCCAATATGAGGCGTGTACAGCCACTGATATCCTTCCTTGTTTAATTCGTCGTATAAATAATTTTCTATTATTTTTCTGATAATTGCTCCCTTTGGCAGCCAGATAGGAAGGCCTGCTCCGATGTTTTCGTTGATTAAAAATAAATCTAATTTCTGTCCAAGTTTTCTGTGGTCTCTTTTTTCCGCTTCTTCTAATTTATGAAAATAATCTTTTAATTCTTTTTCATTTTCAAAAGCGACTCCGTAAATTCGTTGAAGCATTTTATTTTTCTCATCGCCCTTCCAATACGCCCCGGATATTTTGGTGAGCTTAAATGTTTTAGGATTAATTTCCCCGGCTGAATCCAAATGCGGTCCTTTGCACAAATCAACAAAATTCCCGGTTTTATAAATTTTCACCTTATTGTTTTTTTCCTTGTCTTCTTTGATCAAATCTTCAATCAATCCAACTTTATAATTTTGTTTTGCTTTTTTAAATAATTCTATCGCTTTTTTTGCTGGAATTTCTTCTTTGTCAAAAGAAAAATTTCTTTTAATGATTTTTTTCATCTTTTTTTCCAAAATCGGCAAATCTTCTGGAATTAAAGTTCGCGGCAAATCAAAATCATAATAAAAACCGTTTTCAATCGCCGGTCCGATTCCGAATTTCGCTTCAGGAAACATTTCTAAAACCGCTGCCGCCAAAATATGGCTAAGCGAATGGCGGATAATTTCTATTTTGTTAAGATTTTTATTCATAGATAAATTTTACTTAATTTTTAAAATCCTATATTTCATCTTCCCTCCCGGCGTCTCAATTTCTACTTCATCATTTATTTTTTTGCCCAAAAAAGCCATTCCCAAAGGCGATTCATTGGAAATTCTGCCGTTAACCGGATCAGCTTCTTCTGAACCGACAATAGTATATTCTTTGTTTATTTTCTCGCTTTCAATTTCAATTGTTGAGCCAATTTGAACAACGCCGCCGTTGTTAATTGTTTTTTTAATTGTTGCCGCATTTTTAATCATTTCTTCCAGTTCAGAAATTCTACCCTCATTAAATGACTGGGCTTCTTTTGCTTCGGTATATTCGGCGTTTTCCGAAAGATCGCCCAGCTCCTTTGCTTTTTGCAAAGCCATGGCAATCTCCTGGCGTTTTGCCGTTTTTAAATGTTCAAGATCTTTTTTAAGTTTTTCCAATCCTTGTTTGGTGATAAAATTTTTCATAGTTTTATTTTTTTAATTATTATATTTAAAACTTACGCGTTTGACAGAAAAAGCGCACTTTTGTCATCCTGAACTTGCCTTAATTTGTCATCCTGAACTTGTTTCAGGATCTATTTAATAATAATAATATTTTTTAGATCCCGAAATAAATTCGGGATGACAATTGACAGATTCTGAAACAAGTTAAGAATGACAGTTAAACACGTAAGTCACAAATCGACAAAATAAAAATTTCCGCGTTATTCCGCGCTACAAAATTATTTTACAAAATATTAAAAACTATGTCAATCTCATTTTTTTGATTTTCAGGATTTTTTAAGTTATAATAAGAATAATCAATCAAATGCAAAAGGAGTAAAAAATCTTTATCAAAAATCAATGAATTAAGAAAAAAATATCCAAAATTTATTTATCAGGGATATTTTTATAAAATATCTAAAAATAATTTGGAGATTTTTTTTGATTTTGAAATTCCGCCGGATATTAAATTTAAACCGAAAATTGTTATAAAAAATGTTAAAGAAAAACAGCTGGGAAAAATAGAAAAGAATGCGCTGAATAATTTTATTTTCCATATCGGACTGATAGAAATTCCAAGTTACTGGAAAGCGACTTGCTCTCCGAAAATTGAAATTAAAGCCGGATATTTAGACAAGGAACAAATTAAATGGTGGAAAGATTTAATTATTAAAGGAATGGGGCAGTTTTTTTACGAGAATAAAATTGATTTTCGCGGACAAAATTTTTTAAAAATTGTTTCAAATTCAAATAAAAATGACCGAGACCGGGTCTTGAATTTGAAGGAGACCGGGTCTCCGCAAGATAAAATTTTAATTCCAATCGGCGGAGGCAAGGATTCAATAGTAACTTTGGAAATTTTTAAAAAAAATAAAAAAGGAATAAATTGTTTCTCTTTAAATCCGACAAGCGCGGCTGAAAAAATTATAAAAATCAGCGGCTGTAAAAATCCTGTTATCGTTGAAAGAAAAATAGATAAAAAATTATTGGAATTAAACCAAAAAGGATTTTTAAACGGACATACTCCGTTTTCCGCCTATCTGTCTTTTTTGGGAATTTTCTGCGCAACGCTTTTTAATTACAAATACATCGCTTTCTCGCAAGAGCAAAGTTCAAACGAAGGAAACACAAAATATCTCGGAAAAATAATCAATCATCAATGGTCAAAAAGTTTTGAATTTGAAAAAAAGTTCAGGCAATACAGCAAAAAATATTTAACTGAAAATGTTAAATGCTTTAGTTCTCTCAGGCCGCTTTATGAAATTCAAATCGCTAAAATTTTTTCTAATTTTTCAGATTATTTTCCAGTATTTTTAAGCTGCAACGAGGCCTACAAAACTTATTCAGGAACAAAAAAAATAACAAAAAAATGGTGCGGAAATTGCTCAAAATGCTTGTTTGTTTTTTCTGTTTTATATCCGTTTATTGAAGAAAAAAAAATAGTTAAAATTTTCAACAAGGAAAATCTTTTTGAAAAAAAAGAATTGCTGTTAATAATGAAGGAATTAATCGGAGAAAGAAAAATCAAACCTCTTGAATGCGTGGGAACAAAGAAAGAATGTATTATCGCTTTTTATTTAAGTTTGGAAAAATTTAAATCAGAAAATAAAAATGCTAATCAGCCGTTTCTTTTAAATTATTTTGAAAAGAAAATTTCGCCGAAATATCCAAATTTAAAAGCAGATTCAAAAAAAATAATGAAATTATGGAACAAGCAAAATAATCTGCCAAAAGATTTTGAAAAGATTTTGAAAAGATATGCGAAATTATGAAATGTCATTGCGAGCGGAGTAGCAACGAAGCGCGGCAATCTCAAGGTTAAATTCATAAGACTTTCTTATACGAAAGTTCTGCGTGTATAATACTGGGATTGCTTCGGTTCTGCTGAACCTCGCAATGACGGTGAAATAATGTTATAATTAAATCAGATAAAAATATGCAAAAAATTTACCAAATAAAATTTCATAGCCGGGGAGGACAGGGAATAAAAACAGCCGCGCGGATTCTGGCCGAAGCGGCGATTGACGATGGAAAATTCGCCCAGGCGTTTTCCGAATTCGGGCCGGAGCGCGCCGGAGCGCCGATGGTTTCTTTTCTGCGGATCAGCAATCAGCCGATCATAATCCACAGCGAAGTTCAAAATCCGGATTTAATTATTATTGTTGATCCGACTTTGATTGAATTGGCAAAAAATAAAACTGCTCCTTTTTATATCGTCAACAGTTCGGAAGATTCCAAAATGATAAAATCAAAATTGGGAAATAAGAACTGCGAGGTTTATTCAATTGACGCGGCAAAAATCGCTTTAGATATTTTGGGAAAAAATATTCCTAACATTCCTTTAACTGGAGCGATAATCGCTTTAACTGATTTAGTTTCCATAAATTCAGCCAGCATAAGAATAAGGAAAAAATTTTTAAAGAAAATCGGAAAGGATTTAACTGAAAAAAATATAAAAGCGTTGAAAAAAGGGTTTGATGAATTAAAATTAAAAAAATAAAATTATGTCTTCTTCTAAAATGCCAATCGGCGGAAAAATAATTAAACCGGGAAACGCCAAGGAATACAAGACCGGGTCTTGGCGGAATAAAAAACCGGTTTGGGACGAAAAAAAATGCATTCATTGTTTGCGTTGTTTTTTGTATTGCCCGGACGGCGCTATCAAAGTAAAAAACGGAAAAGTTGTCGGAATAAATTATGACTATTGCAAGGGCTGCGGAATCTGCGCTCGTGAATGCCCGGCAAAAGCGATAAAAATGAAAAATGAATTATCGTAAATTTTTGTTTGGTGATTTTAATAATAAACTATGTCAAAAAAAGATTATCAAAATTGGTCGCATGAAAGGTTGATGCATGAATATAAAGAACTTTTGAATAGAAAAAAGTTTGGGTTAGTTTGGGAAGATAAAAAAGAAGATGT
>CBDVEN010000036.1:0-5947 GCA_965373025.1 uncultured bacterium
AAATTAGTTATTATTCCGATTGTTTTAATTATTATTACAGCGATTATTTGCGCTGGATTCTTTTCCTACAAAAAAACTTTGTCTGGCAAATCTTCTGATTTAGATAACGAAATTGACCGAATAGACCAGAAAATTGGTGATGAATTAGATATTGAAGTAATCAGCTTTCAAAAACATTTAAGTAATCTTAAAAAAATGTTAAATGACCATATCTATTATTCAAATGTTTTTAGCTTAATTGAAAAAAATACTGTTCCGACAGTAAGTTTTGAAAGTTTTAGCGGAGATGTTTCTAATAAAAACATTCAGCTCAAAGGAAAAGCAATCAGTTTCAGCAGTTTAGCTAAACAAGTAGTCGCTTTTAGAGAATCTGAAGAGATTAGTAAACTTGATTTTTCTTCAGCAAGCATAGGCACCGACGGCGGAATCGATTTTGATCTCTCTCTTTTCTTAAAACAGGAAATGTTTGAATATAAAAAATAATAATAAAGAATATAGCTTTTAAACTTTTAATAAAAATATTATGAAATTTATAGAAATTCTTATCTTGCCGATCGCAATGATTGGCATTATTGCGGCATTGCTATGGTTCGCTTGGCCAACTTATGGCGAAATAAAAGATCTTATACAGGAAATAGGAACAAAAGAGGAAACTCTTGAAAAAAAACAGAAATTGATTGTTGATATTGAGAAATTAGTTAACCAGTATGAAAATATAGCAGGTCGGGTAAGTAAAGTTTTTTACGCTTTGCCGAATGAAGCGGAGATTCCTAATGTTCTAGTTCAGCTTGAAGCGTTGGCTTCGGAAAACGGAATGATATTTGAATCATCAAGTTTCAGCAAAACGCAGCAGAGCGCGCAAAATAAAACAACTTCTGGAAATAGCGCAGCGCCTTCTTCGGAAACAGCGGAACAGCAAGACACTATTGAGCAAATTAAATCTGTCTCTATGGATATAAGCTTAACCGGCAGTTATGAAAATTTTAAAAATTATCTTAGAAGTTTAGAAAATAATATTAGAATTATGGACATAACATCTGTTAATTTTTCAAGCTCTTCTGGCTCTTCTGGAGATTCTTCTGAAAAGGAAGAAGAAGTTTCTGATATTTTTTCTTACAGCGTTCAGTTAAAAGTTTATTATCAGTAAAATCTTGTAATTTCTAACTTGTAACTTAATTTAAGTTTCAAGTTTTAAGTTTATGATTGTTCAAAAGCCCAAACAAATTATTGATTTTCTTTTAGAGAAAGGTTTGATTAAATCTCAAAAAATTGAATCATATAAACAAAAAGCAAACGAGGCGGGGCAGACGCTTGATGAGTTTATTCTTAGAAATAAAATTATTGATGAAGAAGATTATATCCAGACAAAAGCAGAATTTTTAAAAATACCTTATGTTGATTTAAGAGGAGAAAAAATTCCCCCTAATGTTTTAAAAGAAATTCCCGAAGAAGCCGCTGTGCATTATCGTTTTGTCCCTTTTTTTAAACATGGCAAACAAATAGATATTGCCATGCTTAATCCGAAAGACATAAGATCTTTAGAAGCTCTTAAATTTATTGCTTTAAGGCATAATCTTAAAACAAAAATTTTTATCGTTTCACCTTCTTCTTTTGAAGAAACATTAAGACAGTACAGAGTTTTGGGTTTAGAAGTGAGCGAAGCGTTAAAAGGAATAAAAAAAGATTTAAAAGCAAAAAAGCCAGTTTCAAAAAAAGAAAAGATAGAAAAAGTTGAACGATTAGTTGAAAAAACGCCGGTAAGCAAAATAGTTGATATTATTATAAGGCATGCTTATGAAGGCGGAGCAAGCGATATTCATATTGAGCCGATGGAAAATGATTTGAGAGTTCGCTTTAGGATTGACGGAGTGCTTCATTCAAGTTTAACTTTGCCTAAACAAGTTTGTTCGGGCGTTATATCGCGAATAAAAATTCTTACCAATCTTAAAATTGACGAAAGCCGCAAGCCGCAAGATGGAAGATTTCATATGGATCTTGACGGAAAAGGATTAGATTTTAGAGTTTCTACTTTACCGACTTTAAACGGCGAAAAAGCAGCTTTAAGAATTCTTGATAAATCAATTGGTTTAAGAAGTTTGCATGAACTGGGATTAGAAGGCAATGCTCATAAACTTACCATTGAAAGCATTAAAAAACCTTACGGAATGATTTTGATAACTGGTCCGACCGGTTCAGGGAAATCAACAACTCTTTACGCTCTTTTGTCAATTCTTAATCAAGAAGGAGTGAATATCATTACTCTGGAAGATCCGATTGAATATGATATTGAGGGAGTAAATCAAAGTCAGGTAAAGCCGGAAATCGGCTATTCTTTCGCTTCCGGGTTAAGATCAATTTTGCGGCAAGATCCGGATATTATTATGGTCGGGGAAATTAGGGATAAAGAAACCGCTGAACTGGCTGTTCATGCCGCGTTAACCGGACACATTGTTCTTTCAACTCTTCATACTAATGACGCAATCGGCGTTATCCCGCGATTAATTGATATGGGAATTGATCCTTTCTTAATTACTTCTTCCCTTAATTTAATTATTGCGCAAAGATTAGTCAGAAGAATTTGCAAGTATTGCCGCGAGGAAATTGAACCGGACAAGGGCGTAAAAAATTTAATTGAACGGGAAGTGAATAAATTTTCTCAAGAGCAGAAGGACAGTTTGTCAATAAAAGATCCTTATAAAATTTACCGGGGCAAAGGATGCAAACATTGCGATAACCAGGGGACAAAAGGCAGAATGGCTATTTTTGAAGTTTTTTCAATGACTCCTGGTTTGGAAAAAATTATTGTCGAAAATTTAACTGAAAGCGCGATTAGAGAAGAAACGCAACGGCAGAAAATGCTGACAATGCTTCAAGACGGAGTATTAAAGGTTTTGAAAGGAGAGACGACAATCAATGAAGTAATTAAAGCGACAAAGGACTGAGTCATTTTACATTTTGATATTTAATTTTTAAATTTACTATATGGTTTCTCAAGAAGAAAAAAAACAAAAAATTTTAATGGTTGTTTTGGTAGTTTCTATTTTAGCAGCAGCAATAGTTCTTATTTGGAATTTTGCAGGACCAAAAACATCTAATCAGCCAACTGAAATAATTTCTAAAACAAACAATGAAAATTTTCCTTATTTAGATGGAAAGAACGGGTCTTTGCCAAGTGAAGGATTGGTTTCTACGGAATTGGATTTAAAAGTTTTAGAAAGTACGCAGTTTAAAGATCTGCGTAGCCACGGAGATTTACCGGTAAAAGCGGGTCAAACCGGAAGAACAAATCCATTTATGCCGTACTGATATTTTAAATTCTAATTTCAAAATCCTAAATCCTAAATAATATCAAATAACCAAAATTCAAAATTCAAAACGGTTTTGAATGTTTGAATTTTGGATTTAGAATTTGTTTAGAATTTAGATATTAGGATTTTGAATTTAACTTTAAGGAAAGGATAAAATTATGGATTCATTAGAAATTAAAAAAGAATTAAACGAGCTTTTGGAAATGACAGCAAAAGAAGGCGCTTCGGATCTTCATATTTCAATAGCGCGATATCCTATTTTAAGAATTGACGGCAAATTAATTCCTTTAACAAATAAAGAAATTGTAACTCCGGAACGCGCCGAAGAATTATGCTTTGCTTTGCTTAACGAAAAACAAAAAGACCAGTTTTTAAAGGACAAAGAAATTGACCTTTCTTATAATTTTGAAGAAAGAGCGAGATTTAGAGTTAATATTTTTCGCCAAAAAGGATATGTCGGAGCTTCTTTAAGATTAATTCCTTCGGAGATTAGAACTGTTGAAGAATTAAATTTACCTCCTATTATTCACAAATTTACCAAGCTTAAACAAGGTTTTGTTCTAATGGTCGGACCGACCGGCCATGGAAAGTCAACATCTTTAGCCGCTTTAATAGACGAGATTAATCATAATCGAAATGATTGTATAATTACTATTGAAGATCCGATTGAATATGTTTTTACTCAAGACAGATGCATTATTTCTCAAAGGGAAATTTATCATGATTCCCGTTCTTTTCATGTTGCTTTAAGGTCTGTTTTTAGAGAAGACGCTAATGTAATTATGGTTGGAGAAATGAGAGATCCAGAGACAATATCAACGGCGGTAACCGCCGCGGAAACTGGCCATTTGGTTTTTGCCACTCTTCATACTAATAATGCCGCCCAGACAATAGATAGAATTATTGACAGTTTTCCGGCTAATCAGCAATCTCAAATCAAAGCGCAATTAGCCAGCAGTCTCCAGGGAATTGTTTCCCAGCGGCTTGTTCCCCGCGTTGACGGCGGAAGAATTCCGGCAACGGAAATTTTGCTCGCTAACGCGGCAATAAGAAATTTAATCAGGGAAAATAAAACTCACCAATTGGATTTGGTTATTGAAACAAGTTCTGAAGAAGGAATGCTTCCTCTTAATAAATCTTTAGCGAATCTTGTTGAGAAAGGCGAGATAACCCGCCAAAACGCGGAACTTTATTCACTAAATCCTAAAGATTTAAAAATACTATTAAAGAATAAACAATGAAATTTAAATACCAGGCAAAAAATGAAAAAGGCGAAATGCAAAGGGGCAGCGTTGAAGCTTCAAACGAAGCTGCTGCGATAAAAATACTTCAAACACATAAATTAGTTGTTATTTCCATTATTCCGATAATGGAAATTTCAGCTTTATTTCGCAATGTTAAGTTTCTCCAAAAAGTTCCAGCAAAAGATTTGGTGATTTTTTCAAGGCAATTAGATACTTTAATTGAGGCGAAAATTTCTCTGCTTGAAGCGATAAGAACATTGCATAAACAAACAAACAACGCGCTTTTTAAAGAAAAAATTTTTGAGATAGCCAATGATATAGAAGGAGGACGGTCGTTTTCTTACGCTTTAGCAAAGCATCCTAAAGTATTTTCTGAATTTTATATAAATTTAATTAAAGCCGGAGAAGTTTCTGGAAATCTTCAAGAATCTTTGCTCTATTTGGCTGAGCATGTTGAAAAACAATATGATTTGGAAAATAAAATTAAAGGAGCGATGTATTACCCCGCTTTTATTTTGATGGCGTTTTTTGTTGTTGGGATGATTGTGATGGTTTATGTTATTCCGCAATTAACCGCTATTATAGAAGAAACCGGACAAGAATTGCCGATTACAACTAAGATATTAATCGCTTCAAGCCATCTTCTCAAATATTACGGCTGGATTTTAATTGTTCTTGGAGTAACAATGGGAATTGGAACTAAGCGGTATGTTGACACCCCAGAAGGAAAAATGAACTGGGATAAAATGAAGTTGAAACTGCCGGTAATGGGAGAACTTTTTAGAAAAATCGCCTTGGTCCGTTTTTCGGAAAATTTAAGCACTTTAATCAAAGGCGGAGTGCCGATTGTCCGCTCTTTGCAAATTACCGGTTCGGTTATCGGCAATGAGGTTTTTAAAAATTTGATTTTCAAAACAGCGGAAAAAGTAAAGTCCGGAAACTCTATCGCAAAAACTTTGGGAGAAAGTCCTGAAATTCCGCTGATAGTCATCCAGATGATTAGTATTGGTGAACGTTCAGGAAAATTAGATTCAATTTTGGATAATATCGCGCGGTTTTATACAAGAGAAGTAAATAATGTTGTTGATAATTTATCTACATTGATTGAACCGGTTTTAATTGTTATGATGGGAATAGGAGTGGGAATTATGGTCTCGGCGATTCTTTTGCCGATTTACAATATTGCGGGAGGGATGTAATAGAAAGTGTAAAATTGAAAAATCAAAATGGAAAATGATGCACTTTGATATTTACATTTTAAATTTTTATATGATTGGAGGTGAAATAAATGATGTTAAAAACAAATAAGCGAGGTTTTACTTTAATTGAGCTTTTGGTTGTTATCGCCATTATCGGTCTTTTAGCGACGATTGTTTTGGTTTCCTTAAATAACGC
>CBDVEN010000037.1:0-5900 GCA_965373025.1 uncultured bacterium
CGTTTTTATTTTTGTCCAAAAATATGTCCGCATCCGTATTCAATTTGAATTTGTTTTTTGGAAAAAAATTCTGCGTCAGGCATGGCCATTAGCCATTTCAGCGATTTTCTGTATGATTTATTTTAAATTAGACACAATTTTTCTTTCAGTAATGAAAAGCGAAGCTGATGTGGGAATTTACGGGCTTTCTTATAAAATTCTGGAAAGCATTGTTTTTTTCCCGGCAATGTTTGTCGGCTTAGTAATGCCGCTTCTTTCTAAATACGCTTTTTCTGATTTGGAAAAATTCAAAAGAGTTTTTCAGCGCGCTCTTGATTTTTTGATTATCAGCGCGATTCCTTTAGCAATAGGAACTCTTTTTCTTTCGCCAAAAATTATTTTTTTGCTTTCAAGCAGCGAATTTGAAGAATCAGCTTTGGTTTTAAACATTCTTATTTTTGCCTGCGCGATGATTTTTTTCGGCGCGCTTTTCAGCAATGTTATCATTGCCAGAAACTTGCAGAAAACATTGGCGAAAATTTATCTTGCCGGAGCGGTGGCGAATATCATCGCCAATTTTATTTTTATTCCCCGATATTCATACTATGGTGCCGCCGCAACAACTCTTTTCACTGAAATGATGGTTACTATTTTAATGCTCATTGTTATTTTTAAATCTCTACAATATCTGCCGTCTTTTAAAATATTTTTCAAAGCGTTTTTCGCTTCAATAATTATGGCTTTGTCTCTTCATTTTTTTCAAGAGCAGAATTTATTTATTCTGCTTCCATTAGCGGTTGGAATTTATTTTTTGATTTTATATCTAATTAAAGGAATTTCCAAAGAGGATATTTCAATGATTGTTAAAAGAGAAATTAAAAATGGTGTTGACAATTCTTCTAATTTATGATACGGTAGAATACAAAGACAAAGAAGCAGAATTTAGCTGGAGGAACCAAATAATGAAGCGGTGAAATTGTTCTTTGAAAAATTTAGATTTTTGTTTTTTTTAAATCTTGGAATAAAAAATTAGGAGGTAAGATGAAAAGAAATGCTTGTAAAAGATGTATGGAAAGAAATGAAAAGTCGATTGGTTGAGAATGGATATTGGAAAAACTGGGTGCATGGAGGATTACATATAAATGAGGTGAAAAAAGTTTTAAATGAAATGCTGAAATGCGGACTTGAAAAAAAACTTGGCAAGAGAATGACAGAATGTCTGAAAGTAGCTGTTGCTGTTCATGACATTGGAAGAGGAGGAAAAGGCGATCACGCAGAAATATCTGCTGATATTTTCAAAGAAATGCGAATAGGCAATATTACCGCAGAAGAACATAAAAATATTCTGTTCGCTGTTAAAAATCACAGCAAAGGATTGGCTGGTGTCGGTATTGACAAAGCGGAAAAAGACAAAGAAATTTTACTGGGAATTTTGGTTCTGCTGGATCACATGGACGCGCTTGGAGTTAGAGGATACCTTCGTTCTATTGAAGCAATAAATCTGCCATTGATAAGCAAGAAATATACAGTAGTAGAACTTCAGAATTTCATAGACAATCCTGGAAAAATCGGAATTGACAAGATAAATATGAAGAGTGAAAGCATTGTCGCGCATCTCATTTACAATTATTGCGCCACAACACATATCATTGAACCAATCAGAGATTTCTTAAATGAAGATATGACAACAATTATAGATGCTAGGAAAGAGCAGCTTCTTCACTACATTTATCATCTCATGGACATTCAAAGGGATTTAGAAAAATTAGCGCGATAAAAACCAAAAACTTTTCCAAAACTGCCTGTCAAATTAGTAAAACGCTAAAATTTGACGGGCTTATTTTTTTAAACAAAAAACTCCTTTTAGGGCAAAGGACTTGACAAGTTTTCAATAATTTGTTAAGATACTTTATTGCTCTTAAATAAGGAGTTTTTTTATTTTTAATTTATTTTTTGAATCTATGTGTAAAATTAAATTTGATTATATCGCTTTTTTGGCTTTAATAAGCATTATTTTCAATTTTTGTTTTCCTCAATACGCTTTATCATCTTTTCCTAATTTTCAGCCAGTTCAAGATGAAATTAGTGAAAAAATTGAAGAAATTGAGAAAAATGAGGAAAATAAAGAATATCTATCTGTTTTTTATGGAAATGTTTTAATCCAGCCAAATGATCCTATTACAATAAAAAGCGAAAAAATAATTAAAAAAACTGTTGTAAATCCGCAAATATCGGGAAAAATTATTTCGGTTTTCGCTACCGCTTATTCAAGCACTGTTGATCAGTGCGATTCAAGCCCGTTTATTACCGCGTCCGGGACAAGAGTCCATGACGGAACTTTGGCGGCTAATTTTTTGCGTTTTGGAACTCGCGTGAAATTTCCGGAGCTTTACGGCGAAAAAATATTTATAGTAGAAGACAGAATGAAACCGTCTTCTTTGCGGAAAGTTGATCTTTGGTTTCCTGCGAGAAACGAAGCGATTGTCTTCGGAGTGAAAAGGACCAAGATGGTTGTTTTGGATCTTTGACAAATAAAATTAAATTTGCTAAACTAAAAATAAGAAAAATTTGACATTAATTTTGTCTTGTGTATAATTAAAATATACAGTGAATTTATCAAAACTTAATAATAATATTCATCCACAGACAGCAGGTTTACCCGCTATAATTTTTGCCAAAGGTAAAATTTAGGCGGGTGAGTAAGTCCTGCCGAGGATTTTAACAGTATTGAGTATCAAGTAATTTGGTATTTAGTATTTTAAAAAATGTCTGTGGAAACGCGGGCTTTTTAATTTGATTATAAATTTTTAATAATATCATTTTTGCAAAGACAAAATCTATTAATTAGTGGATTCCTGCCTTCGCAGGAATGTCAAGAATATGTTAAATAGAAAACAAAAGGAAAAATTAGTTAAAGAATTAACCGAGAATTTTTCTCAGGCGAAAGCGGTTGTTTTTGCTAATCATCAAAAATTAAAAGTAAACCAATTGCAAAATTTGAGAAAAGATTTAAGGCAAGAAAGCATTCACTGCAAAGTAGCCAAGAAAAAATTATTTACTTTGGCATTAGAAAAAGCTGGATTGAAAGATGTTGATTTGAGCTCTTATAAATGTTCAATCGCCGCGGCTTTTGGAAATGATGATGAAATTTCTCCTGCGAAAATTGTCCATAAATTTTCTAAAGAAAATAAAGAATTGCAAATTCTTGGCGGAATTCTTAACGGAAAATTTTTAGATAACAAAGGCATTATCGGTTTGGCTTTATTGCCAAGTAAAGATGAGCTTTTGGCAAAATTTGTCGGAAGCATTAACGCGCCGGTGAGCGGATTTGTGAGTGTTTTGAGCGGAAATTTAAAAGGATTGGTTTGCGCGCTGAACGCGATTAGAAATGGGAAGAAATAAGATTGAAATTTAAAAAATTGTAAAAGGAATTATACACATTTTAATTTTTAAAATAACCGAATGTGACACGACGTCGTGTCGCCTGCAAAGAAAAATAAAGTCGAATTTAATATAAACAAATTATAATTAAAAAATATTATGAGTGAAGAAAAAAAATCTACAGAAGAAAAAAAGGAAGAACTTAAGGAAGAAGCAAAACAAGAAGCAGAAAAACCGCAAAAAGCCGACGATGAAAAAGACAAGAAGAAGAAGGAAGTAAAAATCCCGTCTAAATTTAAAGATTTGGTAAAACAAATTGAGGAATTAACCGTTTTGGAACTTTCAGAGTTAGTAAAAGTTTTGGAAGAAAAATTCGGCGTTTCAGCGGCGGCGCCTGTTGCTATAGCTGCTGGAGGCGCGCAAGGAGCGCCAGCAGGTGGCGATGCTGGAGCGGCTGAAGAAAAATCCGAATTTGATGTTGAGCTTAAAGCGGCTGGCGATTCCAAAATTTCTGTGATTAAAATTGTCAGGGAAATTACTGGCAAAGGATTGAAAGAAGCGAAAGATATGGTTGATGGCGCTCCAAAAGTAATTAAGGAAAAAGCGCCGAAGAAAGACGCTGAAGAGCTTAAGAAAAAACTTGAGGAAGCCGGAGCAACAGTAGAATTAAAGTAAATAAATTTTAATTAAGAAATCTCTTTTTGAAAGGCAGCATTATATAATGCTGCCTTCTTGGAATAAAATAATATGGACGGTCGTATTTTAAAAATAAATAAACTTCTTAAGCAAGAGGTTGGCAAGATTATTTTTGAAGAAATAGATCTTGAAAAAGAAATTTTGGCGACGATAATTAAGGTTGACACGCCGGATGATTTGAGTTATAGTAAAATCTTTATCAGTGTTCTTCCGCCTGCGAAAACCGAAGAAGTTTTTAAAAAACTGAATAAAAATATTTGGGGAATCCAACAGATATTGAACAAGAAAATAAAAATGCGGAAAATTCCAAGAATTGAATTTATTGAAAATTCCCAAACAGACACCGAGTGTCGGGGATTTTAGACACTTGGTGTCTGTTTGGGAATTTGAACAAAATGAATAAAGAAAAAATATATCAAATTAAAAAAATAATTGAAGAGAATAATAATTTTTTAATTATTTCCCATGAAAGGCCGGACGGCGACGCGCTCGGCTCTGTTTTGGCGATGAAAATCGCTTTGGAAAAACAGGGCAAAAAAGCGATTGGTTTTTGCGCTGATATTTTGCCGGAAAATTTTAATTTTTTGCCGGATGTTGAAAAAATAAAAAATGATCCAAAAATCGTTGATGAGTTTGTTAAAAAAAGTTCTGATTCTTCAAAACTTTCTAAGATTATTTTGGTTGATTGTTCAGAGATATATCGGACCGGCTTAAAAAATTTAAAAAAGGAAAATATCGCTTTGGCGATTGACCATCATCCGGTAGTGCGCCCAGAAGCAAAATTGAGTATAATGGAAGTAGAGACATCGTCTGCTTCAGAAATTATTTTTGATTTATTCAAAAAATTGGATATTGAAATTAATAAAGATATTGCCACTTGTCTTTTAACTGGAATTATTTGTGATACTGGCGGGTTTAAGCATTCCAATACTAGTTCTAAGACATTAGAAATTTCCGCGGAGCTGATGAAAAAAGGAGTGCGCTTGAATAAGATTACCAAGAAAATTTTTCGCAGCAAAAATGAAACAACTTTAAAAATCTGGGGACGCGCTTTATCAAGGATTCAAAAAGATCCGAAAACCGGCTTGGCTTTTTCAATTATCACTTATGACGATTTAAAAGAATGCGGCGCTTCTCTGGAAGATTTGTCGGGAATTTCTAATATTATCAGCACGGCAAAGGAAGCGCGTTTTTCTTTGCTTCTGACTGAATATGAGAAAGGCAAACTTAGCGGAAGTTTGAGAAGCGAGGAATTTAAAGGAGTTGATGTTTCCCAAATCGCAAAACTTTTTAACGGTGGCGGACACAAATTCGCTTCTGGATTCAAAATAGAAGGTTCTAGTAAAGAAAGTTTTTTAAAAATAAAAGAAAAATTAGCGGAGAGTTTGGCGAAATAGGAATATTAAAATAAACATTAAATAATAATAAAATGAAAAAGAAATTTTTAAAATTTAAAAGTGGCAAGAACAACAAAGAAAAAGCTCCTTGTTTAAATCCAGAAACAAAAGGAGATATTGCGGCGCTTTTTTGCTTTGCTTTGGCTTTGGTTGTCTTTTTAAGTTTTCTGGGAATCGCCGGCGGATTGGGCGAAAGTTTTTTCAAAATAATCCGCTCTCTTTTCGGCTGGGGATTTTTTCTCGCGCCGATTATTTTAATTTTAATCGGCTGGACTTTTCTAAAATCAAAAAAGGAAACTGAAATTCCCGAAGTGCTGCCGGCAGGCTCGCCTGCAACTGCTGCAGCGCTGCGGGCAGGAGAATTTTTTAGCCAAAAAGCTGTTCTGATCGGAATCGTTCTTTTTGTTTTGAGTTTTCTCGCGTTGGGAAATATTTTATTTCCTCCGG
>CBDVEN010000038.1:0-5736 GCA_965373025.1 uncultured bacterium
AAAAAAAAAAATTTTAAAAAGGCGAAAGACATTTTATTAAATTTAAACTTTTTATGGAGTACGCCCCGTTCCTAATTTCACAATACCGTCTGTTGCAGCTTAATTATCCAAAGCTACTTGGGTTATTTTTTTGTATTATACTATCTTATGAAATTAGGAACGGGGTGCGCCGTGAGGGATTTGAACCCCCGGCCATTTGCTTAAGAGGCAATTGCTCTACCAAACTGAGCTAACGGCGCAGAACAAATAAAATTTTCTTTGTGCCTCTGAGAGGATTTGAACCCCTATCTTCAGGTCCGAAGCCTGACGCTCTATCCGTTGAACTACAGAGGCGGATTTTTAATTTTCAATTTTGAATTTTCCCGCCTGCATCGCTATGCGAACACAGCGAAGCATTGCGGGCAGGTAAATAATTTTTAATGGCTTAATTTTTAAACAAATTATAATAATTAAAAGTTTTAAAATTCAAAATTAGAATTTGATTCAAAATTCAGAATTGAAAATTGAAAATTTTTAAACTCGGGGTGAGCGAGGGGACTCGAACCCCCAACAACTAGGACCACAACCTAGGACTCTAACCAATTGAGCTACGCCCACCATATGAAATTGAAAATTTAAAAATCAAAATGAAAAATGACAGATTAAAATATAAAATGGACAAGTGTTAAAATTTTATTAACTTACATTGAATCTAAAGGTGGAATCCTGTCTCTAAATATTTTTTCTTTATAAATTTACTGAAGCCCAGAATTTCTTGTTGTTCGCTCTTTAGTCTTTCAGTTGCTTTTTGTTCAAGCTCCCCATAATCTTCTGTTCCTGAAATTTCTTCTGTGCCTTCTGCATTGCTGGCAGTAATCTCATAATTGGTATACCTATTTCTTGCTTTTTTAATCCGTACTCTAACTTCCGGCATCTCTTTCTTCTCTTGATAATATTCATCTATCAATAATTGTAGAGCGGCAATTATTTTGCGTTCTTTTTCCTCTTCTTTTATTCTGCGTTCTTTCATAGTGCTTGCAAAAATGCGTTCTTTCTCGGTGCTTGTAAGAAAAGGGTAAACATCAAGAAAAAAACCAACATATGGATTACTCCAGAATCCCTCAAGGGGCGGATTTTCTATCTTCTCGTAATATTCTTTTCCAAGTTCATCAATATGTACGACGCCATTGGTTCGACTGACGCCCTTAAAATGTCCTTCACATGAACCGGCAGTTTCAATGCCTATAAGATTAAGTCCAACTACCAATTCTTTTATTCTTTCCTCTATACTTCCTTCACTAAACTCTTCAAAGTCATCATATTCGTCACTAGTAGATTCATCAAGATATCTTTCCATCTCATTCCAAGATTCAATACGCTTGCGGTATTCTGGATCTTCTTTTGTGTTTGTTTTAAACTCGAAATTCATATTTTTAATATCTCTTATCCCGTAAATATCAAAATCTTTGATTTTGTTTATTTACGAGGATTCCGTTATTTTCATAGTGCGCCTGGCCAGAACTCGAATCTGTAACCTACAGTTTAGAAGGCTGTCGCTCCCCGCCTGCCATCGCCTGTGCCTCCAGTAGGAATCGAACCTACATATTCGGCTTAGAAGGCCGATGTTCTATCCGTTGAACTATAGAGGCAAATTTTCAATTTCTAATTTTTATTAAATTTTCAATGAAACAATTTTCAAACGAATTGTCATCCTGAATTTATTTCAGGATCCGATACTCTACTTTTTTAAAATAGATTAAAGGAATTCTTAAAACAGATTCCGAAACAAGTTCGGAATGACAAGAATTGAAAATTCAAAATTTTATTAAAAGTATTCTATTTTAACAGTAAGAAATACCGGACCGCGAATATCAATTTTTTTATGTTCGGCTTTTAAATAATCTTCAACAGGTTTTGAAATTTCCAAATTAATATCGCCTAATGATCTGACAATTTTCACTTGATATTTAAAATTTTTATTTTTATCCTCAATATCATAAGCGATTTTATCGGCAACACTTTTTAAATAATCAAAACTTGTCTCTACTTCTTGTTTTTTTAAAGAGCCGATTATATTTTTATCTTTAACAAAAACCTTGTTAAATCCGGCCGGGCCGATTAGTTTTTCCCCTTTTTCCGGCTCAATAACCTTAATAACAGCTTTTCTCCCATTTATTTTTCCTTTCCATGTAACGAATTCAACCGGACCTATTTTATTTTGATACATTTTTGCGGTTTTGTAAAGAGCCGCGCTGATTTCTTTGCCTTCTTCCGTCTTTGGCATTTTTTTAAGAAAAATTGAATCAGCGATTTTTTGGTCGGAGAATTCTTTTTTGGAATAAAATTGCGGAAAAAACATTTCCCGAATATCTTTGTAATTTTCCAAAACCATAATCAATCGTTCAATTCCAAACCCGGCGTTAAAAACCGGATATTCAATTCCGAAATTTGCCAGTGAAATTGCTGAGTACATTCCGATGTCGCCGATTTCCAGCCACTTTCCCTGATGTTTTACAAAAACTTCTTCTTCTTGCCCTTTGGCATAATATTTTGAAGTCGCTTTTTTCCTTTCAAATTTTATTTTTTTAAAACCGATTTTTTGAATTATTTTTTTAATAATTTTTCTTCCGGCGTCCATGCTTATGTTTGGATCCATAACAACCATTGAAACAGAATGATGCACGCGCAAATGATTGGCGTCTTCTTTCTGCTCGTTTCTGTACCGCGGACCGATTGAAAACAAAGCGACTGGAAATTCTTTCTTGTTTTGAACCGCGGCCAAAGTGTGGTACCAAGCCGCGGTCATATGGCTTCTTAAAGTTAAATTAGTTGCTTCCGGTTTTATTTTTTTAAACTCGGAAAAAAGGTCAATGATCGCAGTCGCTTGTTCGGTCTGGATTTTTAAATTAATTACCATTTCTTCGGTCAGGTCGTCGCTTTCTATTTCTCCTTTTTTATATTTTCTTAAAATATTTTTAAAAATTTCCTGATTGAAATCGTTGGCCTGCTCGCCGGACGGATTAGTAATTTTTTTAATTTGATTTATTCTTTCTCGGCTTAATCCGATTTCCGGCCGCGGAAGTTTTGCTAAATAGAAAGACCTGTCTAAAATAACCGCCGCTTCCGGACCGTATTGCTTGTAAATATCCTGCTCTGGAATAATTGTTAAATTTTTTGTTTCATCAAAGCCGGCTTCCAAAAAAACTTTTCTTAAAACGCCGGCCATTTTTGGAAAAGGATGCTCCTCGCCTTTGTTTTTTTTAATAACAACTTTTGTTTTTTTCGGCAATAAATCAGAACTTTCAACCCAAGTTTTTTCAAAATCCCTTTTCGCCTGCTCTTTAATTTTTTTGATATTAAGTTTCATAGTATTTTATAGAGAGAAATAAACGGCAAAAGTTTCCCTGTTTATTGAACTTGCTATTTAAAAAAATAGCCGATTAATTAACTCTTCCCCCTTTTTAAAGGGGGTTAGGGGGGGGTATTTCTTAACTAATTTCTTGCTGTATTCTTCCCCATTTATTTCTCCTTTTGCCAATAATCTTTCTAATTCGGTGTAATAATTTTCTGCGAGAACCATTCTTATAGGATTGTTCGTAGGATTGTTATTCTATATAGAGTAATCAAATTCTTGAGACCAATCCCGGCATTGTCCAGCATGGTATTCTGCAACTGTGCATATTCCGTCTGGTCCTGGATCTCCGCATACTGCCCTTGGCATATCAATATCTAGAGGCAAAGGCATTCCTTCCTCCGGTAAATCTGCAGAGATAAATCCCTCTAGATTGTTAATGGCAATAATAGCAATTCCTGTTTTTAATTCAGGACAATAAGATGGAGGAGGATTATATCTGTAATAACTATAAAAATAATTAGCTGGACGAGGACCAAAGAAAGAAAAACCATCTATTCTCCTATTAATTGGGTCAACGGGTACTTTTCTTTTAAAATATTGTTCCAAATATTCCATCCATTGCAAAGGATCAGCGTCGCTGGTTTCCCATCCTCCATTTTTACAAGGACAAGTTCTTGTTGGATATTGCCCCTGGTCCATCCAATAAAATTGCAAAGCTTTGACGATTTCTTGAATATGTTGAAATCTTTTCGCATCTCTCGCTTTCATTCTTATTTTATTTAAACTCACCAAAACTGTCGTTGCTAAAAGGCTTATGATTGCGATGACAACTAAAAGTTCAATAAGAGTAAAACCTTTTTGTTTTTCCATAGATTTGTTTTTTTTAATGTCATTCCGAACTTGTTTCGGAATCTGAAAATATTATTTTAACAGATGCTGAAATAAATTCAGCATGACAATTTTTTTATTCCTCAATCTTCTTGAAAACCGCGCCGTAGAATTGGTCGGTGTTTAACAGCTGGGACATCTGGCAAATTCCTGATTCGCAGAAAATATTTTCTGAAACTTGCCTGATTGTTTCCCATCCTTGAGGAATATTAAAACTGCTTCTAAAATCAATATCGTACGAGCCGGATTGCTTTTGCGCCAGAAGCCCGTAGCTTTCAATATTTTTAGAAAAATCAAATTTGAACGGAAGTTTGTATTTGTAAGTAACAATAACTGTTTCGCCCGGTGAAACATAAACCCAATTGCCAAAAACGGTTTTTCCGGATTCTTCAAAAATATGAGTACCGGTTGCTTCGTCTTCGCGCAAAGTTTTTTCTATTTCTTCAATGTCCGGATCTTTGGAAAAATAAGAATAATCCATCGGCAGAAAATATTTTTCCACCGTATGTCCGTTCGCTTCCAAAAGCCGGCTTCCTTTCGGAACATAAACCCGCAAATAATCAGCGTTGACTTTATTATACCAATCATAAGGAGTGTTGCCTCCGCAATGAGTTCTGATAATTGTCAAAGAATCAATGATTGAACCGTCGCTTTGGATTTCCGCCCGATGCTGGATTTTTTGTTCAATTACTCCATCAGTTTTATAGCCGTTAATATTTGAATTGATTACATTTAAATAATCTTTTTCTGTTTCCAAAATCTCGCCGCCCCAGCCGTTTTCCAAAATAAATAATTCTGTTTTCGGATCAAACGAATAAATCAGAATATGTTTTTCTTGAAAATTCTAGTTTAAAATATTCAATAGATCCAACCATTTTATTTCATTGGAATCTCCAGCGTTAAAAATTCTCTCCATCAATTTCGGCGTCATATCAGAAAGGATTTTTTTCGGCTGATTAAGATCTTTATCGTAATCCACTTCAACTTCATACTGGGTGAGTCCGCGAAAATTATTTTCATCAATAATCATTTCATATTCAGGCATTTCAATCGGTCCGGTAATTTTCAGCAAATCTTCAATAACATTCGGAGTGATAGAGATTACGCCGTCAACTGTCGGACCTCCTGTTTTTTCGTAAAACCAGGCGATTTTTTTCGCTGAAGACGGGAAATCAGCAAACCAATTTGAATCGTGCATGTTCCAGGCGGCGCTGATTTTTTGAATTGGCCGCGGCGGAACAATTTTTTCCTGAAGCTGTCCGTCCGGATTGTAAATTCCGTCAATAAAAATATTTTCAATTCTTCCTTCATTAACATCTATAATTCCATAAGTGCCGATAAATCCGCCGCTTGCCCGCATCTCATGATTATTTTGAAAAAGCAATAGATATTTTTGAGAATGTTCTTTACCCAACGCCTCCAAAATAATCGGGACACCCTTATTAAAATCATCTAATGATTTGATAATTATTGGCAGTTTAGATTGGAAGTCACTTAATGAATTTTGAAAATTT
>CBDVEN010000039.1:0-5510 GCA_965373025.1 uncultured bacterium
TTTAAATCTTTTAGCGATTGATTTTTTAGTTTTCATTTTCATAAATAATTTCCTAATTGACTGCGAATTAAATCGCTAATCGTCTCTAATTAAACTTGCTTGCTATAATCATTATTAATCCCAAAGGGGATTTTTTTATTTCTTGCTCAGTAATTATTTTAAATTTTTCTCCTTCTTGTTCATTAAAATCAGAAATAATTTTTAAAAATTCTTCAATTTTTTCTTTGGCTAAATTTCGATGAGCTTTTTCCCGTCCTTTTAAAACAACTTCAATCTTGACTTTATGCCCTTGTTTCAGAAATTTATACGCTTGCTTTGCTTTGAAATTTAAATCATTGGAAAAAGTTCGCAAAGAAAATCTGACTCCTTTCGTTTCGGTTTTTTTCTGGTGCGCTTTATGAATCCGCTCCTGCTTGGCGACTTTATAAAGATGTTTGCCAAAATCCATAATCTTGCAAATTGACGGGTGCTTAGTCGGGTCAACTTCAACAAGATCAAGCTCTTTTTCAAGAGCTATTTTTCGCGCTTCATTAGTATCAACCACGCCCAAATCTTTTCCGGTTTCATCAATAAGCTGAACTTGAGGAATTCTAATCCACTCGTTAGTTCTTAATCTTTTCTTAAATTTTTTCTTAAAATATTTTCTAATAGTAATTACTTTTAATGATTATAAATTTCGGATTTTTTGTTCCCGCCTGTATCGCTTTGCGAGCTTGTAGTAAATATAATATTTCTGGATAGCGAAACAATGCGGGCAGGTTGGTTTTTGGATTTTAATAAGTGGACCCAGCCCCAAATTTTAAAAGACAGTATGATATAAAAAATAATCTGAAATAAATTAAGACAGTTGAATTATAACAGATAGTTTTTTTAAAATTTGGGGCTGGGTGGAGATGGGGAGAATCGAACTCCCGTGTAGTGAGTTTTTCTAAAAATTTTCTACGGATGTAGCCCAATTATTATTTTAAATTACAAAGTATAAATCAGGCAAAAACCTTATAACTTTAGTTCTGTTTTGTTTTGATAATTCAGCCAGAACATCTAAATTATCTATCCTGATAAATTGGCACCCAATTCTTCCTATCAGGAGTCAAAAGATTGGATGGGCTTTAGCCATTAACGGCGCAAGCCATTGTATAGCTAGGAACGCTAAACGCCGAAGCGACAGCGTCTTTTGCTTTTGTTAATAATTTTGCAATTATATTTTTGCTGAAATTTTAACGAGTTATCAGCATTCTCAATCCGCAATTTTTAAAATGAACTCCTATCGATGCCAAGCATCCCCAATTAGATAAATCATAAATCACTCTTTTCTCGCATTGCTCTTTCAATCCTTCTTTTTGCTTCTTTTCTGGCGATTGCTTCCCTTTTATCAAATTTCCTTTTTCCTTTGCCAAGCCCGAATTGCAATTTTATTCGTCCTTTTTTAGTATACATCTTTATCGGCACTAATGTCAAGCCCTTTTGCTTTGTTTTACCGATTAGAGATTTTATTTCGCTTTTATGCAAGAGAATTTTTCTGGTTTGGTCCGGCTGGTAATTGTCAGGCGTATTTGCTTTTTGATACGGGCTGATATGCGCGTTGATTAAAAACGCCTCATTGTTTTGAACAACAACATAAGCGCCTTTCAAACTCGCTTTTCCGGTCTTAATCGCTTTTACTTCATATCCTTTCAATACTAAACCGCCCTCAAATTTTTCCAAAATTTCATAATCATAATTTGCCCGGCGGTTGAAGATATTCATAATGTTGAGTCAAAAGTTTATAAAGTATATAAAGTCAAAAGTAATTTTAGATTGATGTTGTTTCAGTTTATTTGGAATCTTTTCAATTTTAGTTTAACACAGCCGTTTGTTATTGACAAATACTTAATTTAGAAATATAATAACAATAGAAATCGCTTAAAATAAATTTATAATTTTATGATTGATACTAATCCTAAAAAAATTGAAGAGCTTTTAACAAGAAATGTTGAAGAAGCAATCAATAAAGAACACTTAAAAAAAAGATTGCTTTCTGGCGACAAATTAAGAATTAAATTTGGAGTTGATCCTACATCAGCTGATTTACACTTAGGACATTCTCTGCCTTTCAGAAAATTAAAACAGTTTCAAGAATTAGGACACCAAATTATTTTTTTAATCGGCGACTTCACAGCGCAAATTGGAGATCCTTCCGCAAGATTAGACCAAAGGCGTCCGCTATCAGAAAAACAAATTAAAGAAAATATGAAAGATTATATCAAAGAAGCAGGCAAGATTTTAAATATGAAAAAAGTTGAAGTTCGCTATAATAGCGAATGGTATAAAAAAAAGAAATCCTTTTTTTTCATGGATTTAACTTCTCGTTTTACTTTTGCCAGACTTATTGAAAGAAACGAATTCAAGCAAAGGATTAAAAAAGATATAGATATTAGCATGTTAGAATTAATTTATCCTATTTTGCAAGGATATGATTCTATAGAATTAAATGCTGATGTTGAAATTGGAGGAACTGACCAAAAATTTAATTTGCTTATGGGAAGAAAAACGCAAAAAAAATACAAGAAACCTCAACAAGATATAATAACTATTCCTCTTCTAATCGGATCCGACGGTGTAAGAAAAATGAGTAAAAGCTATAAAAATTATATTGGGCTTAATGCGTCTCCAAAAGATATGTATGGAGAAATTATGGCTATTTCAGATTCTTTAATTTGGCATTATTTTAAAATGCTTACGGGCATATCTTTAAAAGAAATAGAAAAAACAAAAAATAAGGTGCATCAAAGCATTTTGAATCCGAAAGACGCTAAATCTTTTTTAGCAAAAGAAATCGTCGCAATTTATCATTCTAAAAAAGAAGCGATAAAAGCGGAAAAGGAATTTGATAAAGTTTTTAAAGAGCATAAAAAGCCGGAAAAAATTCCTCAAGTAAAGATTAAAAATAAAGAAATGCCGATTTTGGATTTGTTGGTAAAAACAAAAATGGCTCAAAGCAAAGCAGAAGCAAAACGGCTGACTGAACAAGGCGGGGTAAAAATTAATGATAAAAAAACAGATGATTGGAAAGAAGTTGTTAAAATAAAATCCGGCTTAATTATTCAGGTTGGTCCGAGAAAATTTGTAAAAATTCTTAAATCTTAAATCTTAAATCATTTAATATGTTTGGTTCAGAAAAATTTCAAAAAATTAGAATCCGTTGCCAACAATGCTGGAAAGAACGAGAAATTATTGCGAATCAATTACCTTTCGGAGTTAATTTAAACACTCCAAAGTTTTTTATGAAATGCCCTAACTGTAAGAAAGAAACAGAACATCAAATTGTCCGTTAATTTTTTGTCCTCGTAGTTCAACGGATAGAACAGAAGTTTCCTAAACTTCAAATGCAGGTTCGATTCCTGCCGGGGACACAATGAAAACCAAAAATTTCATTTTGATATTTGATTTTTACATTTTGATTTTGTTTTGGGCCCATGGCTCAGCTGGCAGAGCGCCTCCATGGCATGGAGGAGGTCAGGAGTTCGAATCTCCTTGGGTCCACTAAATTAATTTTTTTTATGTTTAATCAAAATAATACAAACAAATGAATAAAAAAGACAAACAAATTGAAAAAATTATCAAAGATATGAATCTTATTGAAAATATTTATAAAGAATTGATAAAAATTCTTCCGTCTTTTGACATTACTAATAAGAAAATTTTGCCATACGGATTAAAGCCGCATACTCGATCTGTTAGCTGGCTTGTTGAACAGGTTATTACTCAACAAACTAAATATCACATAAAACAATTAAAATTAAATGATGTTGATTTTAATATGCCTGATACTTGTTTACATGACTGCGAAATTAAAGTTGCCAAAAAAATTTATTATATCAATATAAAAATTCATAATATGGCAATAAAAGAAAATAAAAATGATATTGCGGCAGTTGAAAAACTTTATATGCAATATACCGCTAACACTTCCTATAATTTAATTTATGCTTGTTTCGGCGTAAATTTCAGAAATATTAATATCAAATTTAATCCTGATTATTTATGTTTATTCTCGCCTCAATTTTTACCGATATATGTTAATCCTCGCAATGATAAAATTCAGGCGTATTATCATCATAACCCTATTTACAGGACAAGAAAAAAGTTTTTAGAAGAATTGCGAGCAAATTCAAAAAGCATAACATTAAGCACTTAAAAACAATTTATTAATGGAAAAAAATCTAAATAAAATTTTCAATGAAGATATGCTTAAGGGAATTGACAAAATTCCAGATAATTCTATTGATTTAATAGTGACTGATCCTCCTTATGGACTGGGAAAAGATTATGGAAACGGTTCAGATAAATTAAACTCTAAAGATTATTTAAAATGGAGCAAGAAATGGATAGACGCAGTAATTCCAAAAATAAAAAACAGCGGCAGTTTTTATTTATTTCTTACTTGGCGATATAGTCCGGAAATTTTTAGCTATATCAAAACAAAACTGAATATGATTAATGAAATCATTTGGGACAGACGAGTGCCGAGTATGGGAGGAAGCACGCGTAAATTTTCCTCTGTTCATGATAATATTGGTTTTTTTGTTAAATCTAATAAATATTATTTTAATCTTGATTCTATAAGAATTCCTTATGATGAAGAAACAAAAAAAGCGAGAACGCGTTCTATTTTTGTGGGCAAAAAATGGCTTGAGGTTGGATATAATCCAAAAGATTTATGGAGCGAAGCCAGAATTCACGCTCAAGATCCGGAAAGAGAAAATCATCCAACGCAAAAACCATTAGAAATTATAGAAAGAATTATTAAAGCAAGCTGTCCAGAGCAAGGAATTGTTTTAGATCCATTTATGGGAAGCGGAACTACAGCAGTCGCTTGCGCTAATCTTAAAAGAAATTATATTGGTTTTGAAATAAATTCTGATTACTGTAAAATTATTGAAGCAAGAATTAAAAAAATAAAAAACAATAATTCTCTTTTTTTAACAGAGGAAGAAAATAATCTATCCGTTAAAAATAAAATTAATGCTCAAAAAAGCATATCGCTTAATTTTGCAAAAGCTTAATTAAATTTTTCCTATGTTCAATCAAATATTTATCATTATTCTAATCATCATTGCCGCGGGGATCGGACTGTTTTTTTTATTCAAGAAATTTTTGTCCGGTTATTTTGATTCATTTAGCGAAAAATTAATTGATAAAAATTTGAAATTAGTTGATGAAAAAAGCAGGGAAATTTTCAAAGACGAAAGAGAGCGGCTCCTGGGGCATTTTGACGACAAGCAAAATATTATTGACGAAAAGATAAAAACCAACGAACAGTATCTTCAGAATAAGCAGGACATTATCAAAGAATTGATTGAAAAAATTGACCAGAGAATAAATGAGAGCCAAAGAAAATTAGAACATACCGAAAAAGAAAGGATTAGCGAATTCTCAAATTTAAAAGCGATTTTGGAAGAGCATAAAACAATTACCAAAAATTTGAAAACATCAACCGAAGATTTGAAAAATGTTTTGTCTAATAATCA
>CBDVEN010000040.1:0-5426 GCA_965373025.1 uncultured bacterium
GAGGAAAAAAGAAAGTATGACAGGAAAAAGAAAGATTATTGGAATTGTGTTGTGTGTGGTTTTTTTAGTAGGCATAGGTATAAGTTCAGCAGTATCCGACGAAATGCAAACAGATCAATTGCGCAAAATGGGATTCACCGGAGAAGGAGTAAAAGTCGCCATCATTGACGAAGGATTCTATGGATATGCAGGGATTGGCAATATTGACGAAGTAAAATCATTCAGAGCGGATTTAGAAATAAGCCCTGGCGAAATACGGCACGGCACAATTGTCAGTGAGATATATCGCAACATATCTTGCGGAAATTTGTCGCTTTATACGGTAAGTTCAAATGTTGAATTTGCAAGGGCAGTGGACCACATCATAGAAAGAGGAGACATCCAAATAATTTTATCTTGTCTCAGTTTCTTTGAAGGTATGCCAAAGCAAGACACCATTTCAAGTAGAGCAGTGGACAGAGCAAGAAATAATGGCATTATGCCAATTATTGCCGCTGGAAATTTGGAAGAGAGGTATTACTATGGAAACTTTGTTGACACTGATGGAGACGGACTACACGAGTTTGATAGAAAAGGAGCAAAAATTTACGAAACACAAAAAATCGGTTTTGTTCCAGAAGGAGGTAATTTTTCATCATCTTTGTTCTGGCCTAACAGAAATCAGGATTACGATATTTTTGTGCTTAAGGAGGGGACAACAAGATTGAATACTTTTGGTTATTCAAACAATAGGCAAACAGAAAAACAGCCAGCTATAGAAAGTTTAACAGTTATTATGGACAAAGATGAATTTGTTCATATAGCTATACGCAAGAAAAGTGATACCAGTAACAATTCAGGTGATACGAAATTAGAACTTTACACTACAGTTGATTTACAATATACTTCGGGAAACAGTATAACTTCACCTGCTGTAGCAAAAGGAGCTATAGCAGTTGGAGCGATTAAACCAGGAAGTTATGAAATAGAATCGTACAGTTCTTGCGGTAATATCAGTTTTGTAGGCATTTCACAGATAGAACTATATCCAATTAATGGAACTTCTGCAGCTACTCCGCTTATTGCCGGCGCGTTCGCTCTTTTGAGAAGCGCTTGTCCTGAAATGACTAACGAGCAAATTTTGACAGCGATGCAAGAGACAGCGCTTGATCTTGGACCAGAGGGAAAAGATCCAATGTACGGTTATGGATTACCGCAAGTGTACGACGCCTACGAATATCTTTTGTCTTTACAGCGAGAATCAGAAATGCCAGTGAATGCTACAATCAACGAAACAGCGATTATAGTAAACCAATCATAAAAACAACAAAAATAGGGAAAAGCGCTAAGCTTCTCCCTTCTTTTTTTTGAAAAAAAATATTATAGGACTTACGCGTTTGACTGTCATCCTGAATTTATTTCAGGATCTATATCCTTTTTTAACGCCAAAATAACAGAGTCTGAAACAAGTTCAGAATGACAAAAAAGTGCGTTTTTTGTTAAACGCGTAAGTTCTATATTAAATAAATTTGATATTTGAATTTTCAATTTTTTTCATCTTGTCATAAAAAAGAATTCCAATAAAACAACTGAAGCGACGAACAATCCCCCGCTCCATAAATCCAAAATCCTGAAACTTTGCAAAGCGAGGCAACCGACTAAAATCAAAGACAAAAGCGCTCCTTGCCGAAAAGCCGGGCCAACATGAGAAAAAATAACTTCGTTTTTGGAAAACCAAACTCGCAAATAAAAACCGATTAAAGTAAATATTCCGATCAAAGCAAAAAATAAACTTAGATAAAATAAAACAAGTCCGGCAAAATTAGCGGTGAACGGATCAATGTTAATTAGAACAAGAATCCAAGCGCCAAAGCACAAAAGAGTGCTTACTGCCATTCCGATAATATAACTTCTTATAGTCATAAATATTTTTTTAATTCAATGTTTATTGCCAAAAAGCATAAACATTTTTTCACGCAACTGACATAAAAGTTCCGCAAAAAAATTCCTATACTTTTTGGCAACGATTTCATTTGATTATTATTTTTTATCCACATTTTTATTTTAAACTATTTCTTCTCAAAAGACAAGTAGTGTGATAGAATAAAAATAATGAAACAAAAAAATTATCAGATTATTATTTTAATCGCTATTATCGCCATTGCTTGCTTTTTTCGCCTTTGGCATCTTGACGCGATTCCCGGCGGGCTTTTTCCGGACGAAGCGGCTAACGGACAAGACGCGATTTCAATTTTGAACGGTTATCACAGCCCATTTTTTGAGCGCGGATTGGGACGCGAAGCTCTGTATTTTTATTTAATCGCCGGAAGCATTTATCTTTTTGGAATCGGCGTCTGGCAGATTCATCTTGTCTCGGCTTTGATTGGAATATTTACCGTTATCGCAACTTTTTTTCTGGGAAAAATTTTATTCAACCAGCGTGTCGCTTTTTTGGCAAGTTTTTTTATGGCGACTTCTGCCTGGCATGTCACTTTATCAAGAACCGGTTTTCGGGCAATTTTAGTTCCTCTATTTGCAACTTTGTTTTTTTATTTTGTTTTAAAAACAGTTTATTTTCTCCGCCATCCTCGTCTCTCTTCTAAACGCGGAATAAATTCCGGCAGAAATTTATCATATCTTTGGGCCGCTTTAGCCGGAATAAATCTCGGCTTGGGATTTTACACTTATATCTCTTTTCGTTCAATCATCGGAATTGTCGGTTTAATGGCAGTTCTGTTTTTAATAACAACCCCGATCAGAAAAAACAAAACTTTGAAATCTGCCTTTTCTACAAAGCGTCGCGCAACAATCTCGTTCGCTAAAAAACAAAGTTTTTCTAACGAGGCAAGAAAGAATGTTTTTAAAAAATATTTTCGGCAGATTGTTATTGCTTTGATTTTTGCTTTTTTGGTTTTGTCTCCTTTGCTTTTTTATTTTCACGGGCACCCCGACGCTTTTGTCGGACGGGCCGGATGCGTTTCTATTTTTAATCCGGATTTGAATAATGGAAATGTTATCAGAACTTTTTTAGATGTCTTTAAAAAAAAAATGTTGATGTTTTTAAAAGAAGGCGATTTGAAATGGCGGCATAATGTTTCCGGATTTTCTATGCTTAATCCATTAGTCGCTTCGCTTTTCGCTTTTGGAATTTTATTGTCTTTGATAATTATCTTGCGCCCCCTCTGTCATTCCCGTCCCGCATCTAAGTGCGGGAGGAATTTACTATTGAATAGATTCCGAAACAAGTTCGGAATGACAATTGTCAAGCACGGAATGACAAGAGAAAATGTATTGCCTGAAAATTTTTTCAAGCATTTTCTTTTAATGCTTTGGTTTTTTGGAATGCTTGCTCCGGAACTTTTAACAGCCGAAGCAATTCCTCACGGATTGCGGGCAATCGGCGTTTTATCAATTATCTTTTTTTGGCCGGCTTTAGCGATTGATTTTTTATGGAAAAGAGCGAAGAAATTTTGTTTTGATTGTCATCCTGAACTTGTTTCAGGATCTACCAGATTCCGAAACAAGTTCGGAATGACATTTTTTTTGGCAATCGCCTTTGCTTTTTTGTTAAGCCCGATTTTGCTTTACGATTATAACCAATATTTTAAAATCAGCGCTGAGTCGCCGGAATTTCATTACGCTTACCGTTCTGATTTAACAGAAGTGAGCAATTATTTAAATGAACGAAATTTAAAAAACGAAACGTATTTGGTTCTTGATGAATACTCTGTCCAAACGCCGGAATTTTTAACATCAGAGAATAATCAGCCGTATATTCTGCTTAATCCAGAAAAAAGTTTTCAGACAAGTTTATCGCTTGGCGATCAAATAATTTTTACCCAATCAACAATTTTTGATTCTAAAAAATACGAGAAATACCATCCGGAAGCGGAAATAATCCAAAGAAGATTTAATAAATTTGGAGAAGAAGTTATGAGAGTGTATGGATATTAATTTTCAATTTTATTATTATGTTTCATCTTTTATTTATTCTCATCATCGCCACTATCCTTCGCGTTTATAACCTTACCGCGATTTCTCTGTGGCACGACGAAGCGTTCTCGGCGCTTTTAGTAAAATACAATCTCAGCGAAATGATGTATCGGATTGCTTTGGATGTGCATCCGCCTTTTTATTATCTTGCTTTAAGGTGCTGGGATTTTTTTCTTGGAAATTCTTTGCTTTCAATAAGAATGTTCAGCGTTTTTTTCGGCGTTTTAATTATTCTTGGAGCTTACTTGCTTGTTAAAGAAATTTTTAAAAACAATCGCCTCGCGCTTTTTACTTGTTTGATTGTTGCAGTAAATCCTTTCCAAATTCAATATGCTTCAGAAGCAAGAATGTACACTTTGGGAACTTTTTTAATTATTTTTTCAAGTTATTTTTTATTGAAAGCGATAAAACAAACAAAATTGTCCAATGAAGACGAGGTGGCACCACCTTGCCTTCAGAATAAGCACAATAAAAAAGTTTGGTGGCTCCTTTATGTTTTATTCGCCAGCGCCGCAATTTATACTCATTATTATATTTTCTTTTCCATTTTTGCCCAAGCGATTTTTATTTTATATATTATTTTGCGAGAATCTAAGTTTAATATTTCTGCTTTTATAAAAAATAAAATATTCCATTACAGTATACTTGCTTATTTTTTAATCTTTCTTTTGTATCTTCCTTGGCTGAAAACATTTTTAAAGCAAATTGGACAGGTTCAGGAAAATTATTGGATTCCAGCGATGAATTTTTGGTCAATTCCGAACACTTTTTATAAAATGACTTTTGAGTTGCCAATTAGTTTTTTAAAAACTGAATACATTTTGGCAGCTTTAATGATAATAATCAGCGCGATTATTATTTATGTTTTGAAAAAGAAAAAACAGCCGGCGAAGTGGCTGATTTTTTTCTCGCTAATTATTCCGTTTGCAATAGCGAGTATTTTTTCTTTAAAAACATCGGTTTATCTTGATCGCTATTTTATTTTTGTTTCTGCTTTTTATTTAATTTTTATCGCTTTGGGCGTTTTCTTAATCAAGAATAAATTGATTAAAGCTATCGTTGCCGCCGCAATTATTTTAGGATGCCTATGCGGTTTTATTTACAGTTGGAATTTTCTTGACATAAAAAACAAACCGGGAATGGCTGGAGCGGCCGCTTATTTAAACCAAGAAGCTATGCTACAAGATAAAATTTTTGTCGGATCTTCTTTTGTTTATTTTACTTTTAGATATTATAATCAAACTTCGGTTTCTCCAAAACTTTACGCGCCCGGAGAACTTTCCCATTTTTCCGGAACTGCTTTGCTTTCCGATGAAGACATTATTAAAAATTTTCAAGAAGCTGAAAAAGGAGAAATTGTTTGGATTATCAACACAACTGGCTTTGGAAATTTTCAGCCGGAAGTTCCTCAGGGCTGGATAAAATTAGAGGAAAAAAGTTTTCAGGACGCTTAC
>CBDVEN010000041.1:0-5397 GCA_965373025.1 uncultured bacterium
GTCCTATTCCTAGATCAACATTCTCCTGAGGTCCTATTCCTAGATCAACATTCTCCTGAGGTCCTATTCCTAGATCAACATTCTCAATCGCTGCTGCGCTTCCTATTACACATATCAGCCCCACAATAACCATTGCTGCTACCAGCATTGTTAAACCTTTCTTCATTTTTCCATATCGCCTCCTAATTTTTTTCATTCTATATTTTACCTTAATTTGAGAATGACCGTCATTACCTCACCGTTTCTTCTATCGCCCTTCCCTCGGGTTTGTTATAAAAAGGTTCATTGGCAACGGCGAATTATTTATCAAATTACTTTTAGCACTAAATTTCAATTTGTCATCCTGAATTTATTTCAGGATCTGAAAACTTATTAACAGATTCTGAAACAAGTTCAGAATGACATAAAAAGATTTAATAAATAATTTACCGCTGCCATATTTTTCCTCCTAATTTTTAAAAAGAACAATTTTTATCCTTTTCCATCTTTATTATCACTATACACATATAAGAAATTTTGTCAAGGGCAAATTGTAATAATTGTCCATAAATGAAGAAAAAATGGCTTGATTAAACGGAAAATAATGAGGTTGACAATCAGCAAAAATTAGCTTTTAAAAATTATGCAGGATAAAATTAAAAAAATTAAAATACAGTCCGCGTCAGAGATTAATCTGGCGGAAAATTCCAAGCAATTGGAAAATTTTAGGATTAAGTATTTGGGGAGAAGGGGAGAGGTGACTCTTCTTTTGAAAGATTTGGCAAAACTTTCTCCAAAACAGCGGCCGAAAATCGGCAAACTGGTTAATGATTTAAAAAAAGAAATAGACAGCTCAATCAAAACAAGGAATGAAGAAATAAAATTAAAAAGCGCGGAAGACGGAGAAGGGGACTGGATTGATTTGACAATGCCCGGAATAAAACTTCCTGAAGGGCATCTGCATCCGACAACAGCGGCGATTCAGGAAATCACTGAAATTTTTTCCAAAATCGGATTTACCCGCGAAAGATACCCAGAAGTTGAAACTGATTGGTACGCTTTTGAGGGCTTGAATATGCCTAAAGACCATCCGGCGCGCGATGAATGGGAAACTTTTTTTATTTCGCCGAAAATTGTTTTGACGCCTCATACTTCCTCCGGGCAATTAAGGGAAATGGAAAAAGGCAAATTGCCAATTCGGATGATTAATATTTCCAAATGCTACCGCCGGCAGTCGGATGTTTCCCATACGCCGATGTTTTACCAATTTGAAGGGCTGCATATTGATAAAAATATTTCCATTGCCAATCTAAAAGGAACGATTGATTATTTTATTAAAGAATTTTTTTCAGGCAAGCGGAAATTTCGGTTAAGGCCTTTTCATTTCAGGTTCACCGAGCCAAGTTTTGAAATTGACATCACTTGCGATATTTGCCAAGGCAAAGGCGTTTTGGAAAACGGGCAAAAATGCCGTCTTTGCAAAGAGGGCTGGCTGGAACTTGGCGGAGCTGGAATGGTTCATCCAAATGTTTTAAAAGCCGGGAAGATTGATCCGAAAAAATATTCCGGATTCGCTTTTGGCTGGGGAATTGAAAGAGTGCTGATGATGAAACCGGGAATGAATATTGACGACATCAGGATGATTTATAAAAATGATTTAAGATTTTTAGAACAGTTTTAAAAAAATAGAGCTTAGAAAATTATTTAACTAAGCTCATTAATTTTTCCATTTTGGATTTTCAAAGTTTTCGCACTGATTTTTCACCAGTTTAAAACAGTCCGGTGTTCACATCCCAATAACCTTCTGGTTTGAGATTGTATTCCTCTCTTGGAGTTTCGCTAAACCAATTCGCTGGTTTATCAGTCCACTCCGCCCTTGGCGTTACATTAAAGTAACCCGGCGGAAAAATCCTTTCGTCTCTTTCTAACCAATCTTTCTTTATTTCTTCCTCCTCTTCAGGAATGTCGGTTTCAGTGGTATCATTCACAAACACACCACCGTCAAAGATTGGAGTATCAAAGTAATCTTCCCAGACAATCGCGCTCGCCGTACTAATGCTCAAGGCAATAACTAAAACTAACAAAAGTGCTCCTAATTTCTTCATTTTTTCCATATCACCTCCTAATGCCATCTAATTACATTATATTTATTTTAAAAAATTTGTCAAGGTCAAGTTTTAAATTTTATGCTTCAATCTAAACTTTTTGGAAAAACGAATAAAAAAGCGCCGCGGGAAGCAAAAGCGATCAGCCATAAATTGCTTTATCAAGGCGGATTTATCAGAGAGTCGGTTGCCGGCCGATATTATTTTTTGCCATTAGGAATGAAAGTTCGGGACAAAATTGTAAAAGTGATTGAAAGGGAAATGGACAAATCCGGCGCTTTAAAAATAATAACTCCGGTACTTCATCCGATTGAATTATGGAAAGAAACCAAAAGAACTGAAGCGGTTGGTTTTGAATTGATGACTGTCAAAGACCGCTCAAAAAAGGAATTCGCTTTAGGAGGAACAGCCGAAGAAATGATTGTTGACTTGGTAAGAAAATTTAATATCAGTTATAAAGATTTGCCATTTAACATTTACCAATTTTCCCAAAAATTCCGAGATGAGTTAAGAGTTAGAGGCGGACTTTTGCGAGTGCGGGAATTTTTAATGAAGGACGCTTATTCATTTCATAAAAGCGAGGAAGATTTTCAAAAAGAATATCAAAAAATGCAGGATACCTATATGGAAATTTTTAAAAAATTAGGGCTTGAAACAATTATTGTTGAAGCGGACAACGGATATATCGGCGGGGATTATTGCCACGAATTTATCGTTGAAAGCGAAGCAGGGGAGAGTAAGTTTCTGATTTCAGAAGACGGAAAATACGCGGCGCATGAAGATGTGGCGAAATTTAAAAAAGAAAAAAAGAATTCAGATGAAAAAGAAAAAGAGTTAAAAGAAGTTGAAGCAAAAAGAGGAAACACGATGGAAGACGGAGTAAAATTTCATAAATTGCCTTTATGGCGGCAAATTAAAGATGTAATGTTTGTTGACGATAAAAACCAATTTGTTTTGGCAATAATCCGCGGGGACTTTGAAGTTAATGAAACAAAATTGAAAAATTTAATCAAGGCAAACAGTTTGCGGCGGGCGACAGACGATGAAATTAGAAAAATGGAAAGCGAGCCGGGATTTATTTCGCCGGTTGAAATAAATCAAAAAGTAATTATTGTTGCTGATGATTCTTTAAGAACGATTAAAAACGGTTATGGCGGAGCAAACAAAAAATATCGCGATTTTTTAAATATAAATATTGACCGCGATTACCAGCCGAAATTTGAAAACGACATTGCTATGGCAAAAGACGGATTTTTAAGCGAAACAGGAAGTAAATTAAAACAAGGAAAAGGAATTGAAGTTGGAAATATTTTTCAATTGGGAAATTTTTACAGTAAAAAAATGAAAGCGGCTTTTACAGACAAAGACGGCAAGGAAAAATTTTATTATATGGGATGTTACGGAATTGGAATAGACAGAACAATGGCCGCAATTGTTGAAATTCATAATGACAAAAAAGGAATTGTCTGGCCATTTTCAGTTGCGCCATTTGGCGCGCACTTGATAGAAGTTAAAAGTCAAAATTCAGATATAAAAAGCTATGCGGAGAAATTATACAAATCTTTACAAAAAGAAAATATTGAGGTATTATATGATGATAGGAATGAGTCGCCCGGAGTCAAATTTGCCGATGCTGATTTAATCGGAATACCGTCAAGAATTGTCGTTAGCGAGAGAACAATAGCCAAAAATAACGTTGAATTAAAAAAACGAGATGAAGAACGGATTGAGTTGGTAAAAATTGATAAAATTATAGATAAACTTAAAAATAATTTATGAGATTTAAAAATTTATCAAGAAAATTTTCTAATGACATTGGGATAGATCTTGGAACAGCGACCACGCTTGTTTATATTAAAGGAAAAGGAATTGTCATTAATGAACCGTCGGTCGTGGCGATCAATAAAAAGACCGGCCAGATTTTGGCTATCGGCGATGAAGCGAAAAAAATGGTCGGACGGACTCCGGCCCATATTATTGTTTCGCGTCCGTTAGTTGACGGAGTAATTTCTGATTTTGAAGTAACTGAACAAATGCTCCGTTATTTTATTGATAAAGTCCATAAAAAAGCTTTTAATTTTTTGTCGCGGCCGCGAGTTGTTATTGGAATTCCGTCTGGAGTGACAGAAGTTGAAAAAAAAGCAGTTCATGATGCCGCGGTGAGCGCCGGAGCAAAAGAAGCATATTTAATTGAAGAGCCAATGGCCGCGGCGATCGGAGTGCGCCTTCCAGTCCAGGAAGCAACCGGCAATATGGTCGTTGACATCGGCGGCGGAACATCCGAACCAGCAGTTATTTCTTTGGGCGGATTAGTCGCCAGCAGAAGTTTGAGAATTGCCGGTGATGAATTTAATGAAGACATTGTTCAATATGCCCGCGATGAATTTAATTTATTAATTGGAGAAAAAACCGCCGAGGATATTAAAATTGCCGTTGGTTCGGCTTATCCGCTTGAAGAACGATTGGAAATTCAAATGAGAGGGCGGGATTTAGTAAGCGGGCTTCCAAAAGAAGTAACTGTCAACGACGAACAAATCCGTCAGGCGTTAAGCAGGTCAATTAAAACTTTAATCAATAATATTAAAGCAACGATTGAAGAGACCCCTCCAGAACTTATTTCCGATATTATGGATAAGGGAATTATTTTAGTTGGCGGCGGCGGACTTTTAAGGGGGTTGGACAAATTGATTACCCAAGAAACAAAAATTCCCACAAGAGTTGCCGATGATCCGATCACAGCAGTGGCAAGAGGGACTGGAATTGTTTTAGAAGATATCGACGCTTTAAAAGAAGTTTTGGTCTGGGCAGAAGAAGGGAAGGTGTTGAAGTAAAAAATTTTTATGTTTTTTCAAAAAAATTATAAAAAATTAAAAATGGGGTTAGTGGTAGAAATAGTTTTGACTGGATTGATCCTAATTGGGTTAGTTAGTGAACCAAAAGCAGTTGATGCTGATGTTAATGAAGAGTTTATCAAAATTGCGTCAGACAATTGGCATTTTGAAACAAAAGATTCAAAACAACCATTTGTTCCTTTTGGGTGTAATTATTACGATCCAGAGACATACTATACAGAGGAAGAAGATCCAGAAAATATTTTGGCTTTTGGCGTAATAGATAAATTTAATGCTGACAACACAGACAGGAATTTTGAGCAACTTGAAAATATAGGCGTAAACACTGTCAGAATATTTCTTTCTGTAATAAGTTTTGAGCCAGAATTTAAACAATTGAACGAAGAAAATTTCCTAAAAGTTGATAAAATTATTGAGTTAGCAAAGAAGCATAACATAAAAATTATTTTTGATTTAGTTGA
>CBDVEN010000042.1:0-5375 GCA_965373025.1 uncultured bacterium
CCATATTTATCAACACACTTTTTTATTAAATTTCCCCATTCAACATTTTCTTCTTTTGATTTGTTTCTTCCTTGCCTGCTCCTTGTTTTTTTATTCTCTCTTTCAATAGCCCTTATATTTGTAAAAACAATTCCAAAAAGAATTTCAACTAATAATTTTTTATCTGGATTATTAACTTTTTCTAAAAATTCATTTTCTGCTTCTTGGACTTTTTCATAAGAAGAAATTTTTTCGCTTTTGATTAATTCTATAATTTCAGAACGGACAGATTCCATAATTAGAGATAATCCTTCATCTGAAACTTTACTTTTTTCTTTTTCAAAATACTTAACATCCTTTTCTATTCCCACGTCAGGAACTTTAATTTTTGGCTGTTGCTCAATTTCTTCTGGCCGTTGCCTTAATATTTCACTCATAATTTTAAAACATAAAAATTTCTATTTTCTCCATATTGTTTTATTCTATATTGAACATTTACTCACCGCTGCAACAATTAATTTTATCACTGATTCCAAATCTTCCAATCCTATAAGTTCTACTGGCGAATGGATATATCGCGACGGAACGCTTACAACTCCGGCTGGAATTCCTCTTTTGGTCAAACTGATTATTGCCGCGTCAGTCATTCCGCCTTTTGAAACATCCAATTGATATTTTATTTTATTTTTCTTGGCGGTGTTTTTCAGCCATTCAACAATTTTTTCCGGAACAATCACTCCTTGTCCGCCCGCTTCCAAAACAGTAATCGCCGCTCCTTTGCCGATTGAAATTTCCGATTCTTTTTTTTCAATTCCAGGACAATCGCCGGCAATAGTCAAATCAACAGCAATTGCTAAATCCGGATCAATATCAAAAGCGCTTGTCCTTGCCCCTTTCAAGCCGACTTCTTCCTGAACCGTACCGACCGCGCAGACACTCGCTTTGATTTTTTTCTTTTTTAATCTTTTCATCACTTCAACTAAAATTACCAATCCGGCGCGATTGTCAAACGCCTTCCCAGTAACTAAATTGTTCGCCAAAATTTTAAAATCGCGGTCAACCGTAATCGACGCGCCGATTTCAACACCCATTTTTTCCGTGTCCTTTTTGTTTTTCGCGCCAATGTCAATAAACATCTCGTCAGTTTCAATAACTTTTTTTCTTTCCTCTTCTTTCATTATATGCGGCGGTTTTGAACCGATCACTCCGGTTAAATCCTGTTTTTTTCCATGGACAACTACTCTTTGATTAAGAAGCGTCTGATTAAAAAATCCGCCCACCGTAACAAAATGGATAAAACCGTTGTCGTCAATATGTTTTGCCACAAAACCGATTTCATCCATATGCGCGGCAATCATAATTACCGGCTTTCCTCCTTTTTTCTCAGCGATTAAATTTCCCATTGGATCAATTCTGACTGAATCGGAAAACGGCTCAATTTCTTTTTTCAAAATTTCCCTGACATTTTTTTCGTAGCCGGAAATTCCCGAAGCAAGAGAAAATTTTTCCAAAAGCGATGCGATGTTTTGTAAGTTTTTGTTAATAGTCATAATAGTAAATAATTTAAAAATTAAAATTTATTCAATAACAGTTCCTTTAAACTTTTCTCCTTTTAAAAATTTCTCAAAATTTTTCAAATTTGTTCCTTTGAGAAAAACTGTTTTTAATCCTATTTTCTTTGCTAATCTGCTGGCAATCGGATCAAACGGCGCGTTCATTCCGGCTTTCCATTTTTTTCCGATGATTTTCAAAAAATCCTGCCAGGAAATATTTTTCAGCGGCTTGGCGCTTTTAAACTTTTTCGGATCCTTATTGTAAACATACTCAATATTTGACAAATTGGCAACAATTTTCGCTTTGTATTTTTTCGCCAAAAAAACAGAATCATAATCAGTGCTCCATCCCGGCTTGGTTCCAGCGCCAATAATAATCTGTTTTTTAAATTTGGGCAAAGTTTTCAAATCTTTAATAATTTTTTCGTTTGCTTCATCGCCAAAAATTTCCCTGACCAAACTAGCGTTTAAATGAGTGCTATGTATTCCTATCCAGTCAAGCTGTTCTGTTGAAAGTTTGCAAACTTTTTGCGCCGCGTTTTGGTAATCCCGGCAGATTTTCCCGCCGCCGACAATAATGACAAATTTCTTTCTAAGTTTTACTTGTCTTAAAATCAATTTTCTAAAATCTTTTAAAAATTTTATATTAATCTCATCGGGCGCGACAATTGACCCGCCCAAAGAAATTATTATTGTTTGTGATTTTTGTTTCATATTAAAAAAGTAAAAATTTGACAATTATTTTTAAATTTGTTAAACCCCAACTTCAATTTCTTCTCCTTTTCCTTTCACAAAAACTTTATCGCCTTCTTTAATCTCTCCCTGAATCATTTTCTTTGCCAAAGGATTTAAAATCATTGTCTGGATAGTCCGCTTTAAAGGGCGGGCGCCGTAAAACGGATCAAATCCTTTTTTGATTAAAATTTCCTTGGCTGATTTGTCAGCGTTGATTTTAATCCGTTTTTCTAACAATCTCTCCTGAACTTTTTTAATCTGCAAATCAACGATTTTCATCATCTCGGTTTTTCCTAAATTATTGAAAACAATAATATCGTCAACACGATTTAAAAATTCCGGGCGGAAATATTTTTTCAAAGCTTCTCGGATTTTTTCCTTCATATTTTTCTCTTCTTTGGTTTTAAAATCTATTCGGTTTGTAAAACCAAGCCCGGCAAATTCGCGGGCGATTTCATTGCCGATATTTGAAGTCATAATAATAATTGTATTTTTAAAATCAACTATCCTGCCTTTTGCGTCAGTCAAGCGGCCGTCGTCAAGAATTTGGAGAAAAACATTGAAAATTTCCGGATGGGCTTTTTCAATTTCGTCAAAGAGAACAATACTGTAAGGTTTTCTGCGAATTTGTTCGGTTAATTGTCCGCCTTCTTCATATCCAACATAGCCTGGCGGCGAACCAACCATTCTGGCAACCGTATGTTTTTCCGCGTATTCGCTCATATCCAAACGGACAATCGCGTCTTCATCATTAAACATAAAAAACGCCAGCGCTTTTACCAATTCTGTTTTTCCAACGCCGGTCGGTCCGGTAAAAATAAACGAAGCGATCGGACGAGTTTCCTCGCAAACGCCGGCGCGAGCCCGGCGGATCGCGTCAGAAACCGCGGCAATCGCCTGGCGTTGGCCAATAATTCGTTTGCTTAAATCTTCTTCCATATGAGATAATTTTATCGCTTCGCCTTCAAGCATTTTTTCCACCGGAATTCCTGTCCAGCGCGCAACAACCCGGGCAACATCTTCCTCGGTCACTTCTTCTTTAAGAATCGCTCTCGTTTTCTGGACTTCAACTAATTTTTTCTGCGATACTTTAATTTTCTTTTCCATTTCCGGAATTAACCCATGGCGAATCTCGGCGACTTTTTGCAATTCTCCTTTTCGCTCGGCGATTTCCGATGACTGGCGAAGCTGGTCAATTTCTTTTTTCATTTTCCGAATTTCCGAAATAACTTCTTTTTCTTTTTTCCACTGAATTTCCAATGACTGGCTTTCTTCTTTTAGCTCGGCAAGCCGCTTATTAATTTTTCTCAAACGCTCGCGGGATGCCTTGTCCTTTTCTTTTGACAGCGCCCGCTTTTCAATTTCATGGGTAATCATTTCCCGTTTTAATTTATCAAGCTCAATCGGCATACTGTCAATTTCCATCCGCAAAGCCGAAGCCGCTTCATCCATTAAATCAACTGCTTTGTCCGGCAAAAATCTCCCGGAAACATATCGGTTGGAAAATGTTGCCGCGGCAACCAAAGCTCCGTCAGTAATTCTCACTCCGTGATGAACTTCGTATTTTTCTTTTATTCCCCGCAATATCGCGATGGAATCTTCAACAGAAGGTTCGGCAGCGTAAACCGGCTGAAAGCGCCGTTCAAGAGCCGCGTCTTTTTCAATATATTTTTGATACTCGCGAAAAGTCGTCGCGCCGATGCAGTGTAATTCGCCGCGCGCCAAAGCCGGCTTCAGCATATTTGAAGCGTCCATTGATCCTTCAACAGCTCCGGCTCCGACCAAAGTGTGAAGCTCGTCAATAAAAAGAATAATTTTTCCGGCTGCTTGGTCAATTTCTTTTAAAACCGCTTTAAGGCGATCTTCAAATTCTCCGCGGAACCGCGAGCCGGCGATTAAAGATCCCAAATCTAAAGCAATTACTTCTTTGTCTTTTAAAGTTTCCGGCACATCGCCGTCAACAATTCTTTGCGCCAGACCTTCCACAATCGCTGTCTTGCCGGTTCCGGCTTCGCCGACAACAACCGGATTATTTTTTGTCCGGCGGGAAAGAACCTGCATTACGCGGCGGATTTCATCGTCCCGCCCGATCACCGGATCTAATTTTTCCTGGCGCGCCAATTCTGTTAAATTGCGCGCGTATTTTTTTAAAACCTGATATTTTGCTTCCGGCTCCGGCGAAGTGACTTTTTGCCCGCCTCTCACTTCAGTTAAGACCTTTAAAATCGCTTCATAAGTAATCCCGGCATTTGTTAAAATCGTTTTCATTTTCGCTTCATTTTTTGCCATTGCCAAAAATAGATGCTCGGTAGAAATATATTCATCGTCAAGATGCTCTGTTTCGTGCCGCGCCTGCTGAATAATCGCACCGACTTCCGGAGTAAGATAAACCTGCCCTTGAATATTCGGTCCGGTCACTTGAGGAATATTTTTCATTTCATTTTCAATTTGTTCGGTGAGAATGTCAATATCAATATTTATTTTTTTTAAAATAGACAAAACCGTCCCGTTTTTTTGGGAAATTAAAGCCAGCGCCAAATGAGCCGGCCCGACCTGCTGCTGGTTATTTTGAGTGGCGATTTCCTGCGCCCTTAAAAACGCCTCCTGCGATTTAGTTGTAAAACGATTTAAGTCCATAATAAAAATGTAAAATTATTTTTTCTTCCTTTTTTCCATTTTAACATTTTTTTAATTAAAAGTAAAAAAGAACTGGCAAGCCAGTTCTCACAATGCATCTTTTATCTTTCTATTCATCGAAAAGAATATACTTTCCCTTCTTCATAACTTTTTTTCTAAAAATTTTAACTGCTTTATCAAATATTTCTTCATCAATTTCTTCTTCAGGTTTAGTTTCTTCTAATATGCGGCGGATTTCTTTTTTTGTTGGCTGTTGCGGTCCCATTTCTTTTTTTGCTTCCTCGTATGATTTTATTATCTCTTTTTCTTCCCATTGTTCTAAAGATATTTCGCCAGCTAATACTTTTTTTGATCTTGATTCTATCGTACTTTCTTCTTCGGACATTTCGTTTTTTTGTCCAATCCTCATATTTTTATTTCCTTTCCGCTATTTTAAAAATAGCTTTTAAATTAAATTTTTAAAAATCTATT
>CBDVEN010000043.1:0-5259 GCA_965373025.1 uncultured bacterium
AAATTGGTGTAAAATAACTGCGTGCTCCAATCGTTCACCTCATAATATTTTATACTGTATATAAAACTAAAGTCAAGTCGATATACCCTTAGCCTAACATAGTCATGTGCGCATAATTATGTCAAATTTTTTGAAAAATAAAAAGGATTATTTAATCCTTTTTATTTTTACTTAATATTTCTAAATTTTATTTCTTTTTTGTTAGTTCGTCATAAATCGGCAAAGTAATATAAAAAGTAGTTCCTCCGGTCCCTGATTCAAAACATATTTTCCCTTTATGCCGTTCAATAATATTTTTGACAATAAAAAGCCCCAAACCAGAACCTTCAGTTTGCATTTTAATAACATTGCTTCCGCGATAAAATTTTGTAAAAATACGATCTTGTTCAGATGTCGGTATGCCTACTCCAGAATCAGAAATTTTTATTTGAATTTTATCCTGTTCAAATTTTGCCTCCAAAGTTACTGCTCCGCCAGACGGAGTATATCTTATGGCGTTATCTAAAAGATTGTGGATAGCAATTCTTATTTTAGCGGAATCCATTCTAATTTTTGGCAGCGGACCTGTCGGTAGTTGAAAAGAAAATTTAATATTTCTTTCTCTGATTTGTTTAGACAACAAATCAACAGTTTCTTGAATTATTTTTTCTAAAGACGAAAGTGAAAATTCATAAAGAAATCTTCCTTCTTCAATCCGCGAAACATTAAGCAAATCATTAATCAGTTTAATCATCCGCTCATTAATATTGTAAGCCCGCTCTAAAAATTCTTTTTGCTCCGCGGTCACCTCTCCTATATCTCCGTCCAAGAACATTTTTAGAGTCCATTTAATCGCGGAAAGCGGCGTTCTTAATTGATGAGCGGTAATTGAAATAAATTCTGATTTCATTTTGCTTATTGTCTTTTCACGGGTAATATCATGGAAAATTTCCATAAAGCCGTAGACCTCCCCGTCTTTATTTAAAATAGGCACGGAAATTACTTCTAAAATAATTTCTTCCGGAGCGAATAATTTTACTTCGTTTATTATCGGCTCGCCAGTTCTTTTTAAGCGCGAGACAGAAATTGGAAATAAAATAACTTTTGATAAATTTCTGAAAGAAGGAATATTCGCCAATTCATCGGTAACTTGCAGATTAAGAATATCGCGCGCTTTGATGCCAAGCATCTTTTCCGTTCTTGGATTCACCATAATTATTTTATTTTCATTATTTAAAACAATTAAGCCGTCAGTCAAATTATTAATAATTGAAGATACTTTATCCTGTTCTTTCATATGCAGGCGCTTTTCTTTTTTAATGGCGTCAGCCATTTTATTAAACGCCAATCCCAACTCATTTACTTCTTCCAAAGGAGGTTTTTTAAAATCAAATTTAAAATTTTCAGAAGGATTTTCCTGAATTTTTTTGGATATTTTTTTAAGTGGACGGGTAATGCTTCTGCTGAATAAAACTCCGGCGGTAATCGCTAAAAATAACACGCCGACAATAATCACTTCTATTTGAATTTTAATTGTTTCGCGAGCGGAAAAAAAATCCCGTCCGGATCCGGCAATCATTTCCTGATAAGGCAGGTATTTATCAATAATTGATTCGTAAGAGCCGACAATCAAAAAACCGACAAGAATAACCGGCGTTACGCTTAGAATAATAAAGGTAATTAATATTTTAGAAAGAAATTTCATTTTTGTTTTTTATTTTAGAAGCGATGGTTGGATATTTTTTTGATTTTGATTTTTTGAATCTGGAAACGATTTTTTAATTTCAGGCAGCCGTTTTAACAAACTGTAAAAATTAAATTTTTTAAAAACTTCTGATATTTCTCCAAAATCAAAAGTTCCCCACGGATTTTCTTTTAATTTAAAATCCAACGGAACATCGCGTTTAATCGTCCCCAAAAATTTGCTGAAAAACGCCTGGTCTTTATATTCTAATATTTTTTCAATTATTCTGGGGCGGAGAAACGGAAATTTTTCCGGAGAAAAATTTTCCGCTTCCACTTTTTGGTAAAAATTTTCCAAAGTTTCGAATTCTTTTAAAATTAAAGCAGCTGTTTTTTCTCCGATTCCGGGCACTCCGGGAATATTATCCGATGGATCGCCTCTCAATCCTTTAAAATCAGCTAATTGCTTTGGCTCAAGCCCGTAGCGCTGGATAACTTTTTCTTTGTCGTAAATAATTGTGTCTTTAATCCCCTTTCTTAAAGTATAAACGATTGTTGAATGATTGACAAGCTGAAGCGTGTCCAAATCGCCGGAAACAATAATATTTTTAATCTCTGGAATTTCTTCCAATGATTTTTTTGCCATTGTCCCGATTATATCATCGGCCTCAAATCCTTGTTTTTCAATAATCGGAATTTTAAAAACTTTGAGAATATCCTTAACCACAGGAATTTGTTTGTAAAATTCATCCGGCGGTTTGACTCGTCCGGCTTTGTATTCCGCGTATTCTTTGTCGCGAAAAGTCGGTCCGGGCAAATCAAAAGAACAGATAACATAATCCGGCTTCATTTCTTTTAAAACTTTAAAAAGCACTAAAAGAAATCCATAAACCGCGTTAACGACTTCGCCTTTTTTGTCAGCCAAAGGTGGCAGAGCGTGATAAGCCCGATGCAATAAAGCGTTGGAATCAATTAAAATTAATTTTTTTTCATTTGCCATATTTTTTTCATTTGTTCTCTATAATTATACCATTGATTGGTTTTTTAACAAAAAACTTATTTCCTATTACCCTTTACAGTATTTTTCTGTTTAGTATGACATTACATATTATCATACTGTTTTAAAAATCAAAAAGGCAGTATCTGTAAAAACCGTTGAACTATTTTAAATACTTTTTCCCCTTCAATTCTTCCGGTAAATATTCCTGCTCTTCTTTATAATTAAAATCCGGGCTATACTTATATTCCTTGCCATAGTCCAAATTTTTCATTAATGCGGTTGGCGCATTCCTGATATGCAAAGGCACAGGTAAATTGCCGAACTCTTTAACATCTTGAGCCGTTTTACCATAAGCCGCGTACAAATCATTTGACTTTTTACATTTTGCCATATAGACCACGGCTTGAGCCAAAATAACATTGCATTCCGGCATGCCGATAAAATGACAGGCCTGATAACAGGCGACAGCCTGTTCCAGCGCTCGTGAGTTAGTCAAGCCAATATCTTCAGACGCAAATCGCACTATTCTCCGGGCAATATATAAAGGTTCCTCGCCTGCTTCCAGCATCCTGGCTAACCAATACAAAGCCGCGTTCGCATTAGATCCGCGCATTGATTTATGCAAGGCGGATATAATATTGTAATGTTCTTCTCCATCTTTATCATAAAGTAAATGTGATTTTTGAAATGCTTCTTTAATTATTTTAACCGTAATTATTTTGCTTATAGAACTAGCATATTCCAAAACATTTAAAGCGATCCGCGCATCGCCATTGCTCATCTGCGCCAAAACATCAACAACATTTTTATCCGTCTTAACTTTCAATTCTCCCAGCCCTTTTTTCTTGTCCTGCAATGCTTTTTTAATTATATCAACAATATATTCTTTGGTTAATTCTTTTAAAACAAAAACCCGACAGCGCGACAGCAATGCTCCGCGCACTTCAAAACTGGGATTTTCCGTAGTAGCGCCGATTAAAGTTATAATTCCCTGTTCTACATGCGGCAAAAGCGCGTCCTGTTGCGCTTTGTTCCAACGATGAATTTCGTCAATAAATAAAATTGTTTTTTTGCTCTCAGTTTCATTCTCTCTGGCTTTTTTAATTACCTCTTTTAATGCTCTAATCCCGCTGGTTACAGCGCTAAACTGCATAAATTCTGATTTAGTTTGTTTGGCAATAATAAAAGCCAAAGTTGTTTTGCCGCTTCCCGGCGGTCCCCAAAAAATCATTGACGGCAATTGGTCGCTTAGAATAGCCTGCCTTAATAATCTTCCTTTGCCAATTATTTCATCCTGACCTAAAAAATCTTCCAGCTTTTCAGGACGCATTCTATCAGCAAGAAGCATATTTTTAACCTGTTTATTCATAATGTTATATTTTTTTTATTTGTTCTCAATAATTATACCATTGATTGATTTTTTAAAGAATAGTTTATTTTCCATTACGCCTTAGAGTATTTAAAATTTTCTTTTTAGTATGATATTATGTAATGTCATACTGTTTAAAAATCAAAAAGGCGCTTTTTAAAAATTTTGTCAATATTTCCAATTAAAAAAAACGCGAGGTTCATCGCGTATAAAATTTTAACTTCTGTTTATAAATCGCATTCAACTTTCTTCGCCCTTCTTTTTTTATTTCAAATTTTCCAAAAAATCTCTTACAAAATTCATAAAATCTATAAATCCGCCGGGAAGTGTTTTTCTGAATTTTGACTCAACAACTTTATTTTCTCTTTGATAATGAAAATGAAAAGGAAAACTTTTTAATTTTTTAAAATGAATATCGGGAAAATTATCATAACGAAAAATACTTTTATCAATATGCCTCCTTTCCCAGTGAAAATCAAAACGGTTTTTCACAGTTTGTGAAATTCTAAGATCAATAAAACTTCCGTCTCTTAAAATAACCCTCAGTTTTTCTCCTGAGGGTTCTAAAATATCTTCAACGATATCCAAAAATTGGTCTTCAATTATTTCTCTGATAGTTTCTAAATCTGTTTTCATAAAACATTAAGAAGTTTTTTAAAATCTTCAATTCTTTTTTCTAAATAATCCCATCGGAAAAAATCTTCTCTTGTTTGGGAATTTTCGCGTATCTTGCCTTTTTTAACCGCTTTTTCAAATAATTTAACATCTTTTAAATTATATTTTATGGCAATAGAAAAAAGTTCTGTTTTTAAATTAAGCAGTTCTTTCTCAAGAAAAGTTCTAATGCTTTCTTTTTGAAGCTCTTCTTCTTGTATATTCAATTTTTTAGCAATAAGAGTAGAAGTAGTCATATTATTTTCTTAATTTTAGTATAGCAATTTTAGAAATTTATGTCAACGGGGTTAAATTTTTTACACTCCGAATAATTTTTCCGCGTTTTGGGTTGTCGCTTTTTCTATTTCCTGAAAACTAATTTTTCTAATCTCGGCGATTTTTTTAGCGGTGTATTTTACAAAAGCTGGCTCATTGCGATTTCCGTTTTCTTGCGGCGGCGTTAAAAAAGGGCAATCGGTTTCAATTAAAATTCTATCCAATGGAATTTTTTTTATTATCTCGTCCAAATCCATTTTAAAAATAATTCCGCCAAATCCCAGATAAAATCCCATTT
>CBDVEN010000044.1:0-5115 GCA_965373025.1 uncultured bacterium
TATTGATCATATTGCTCCGTGGCAAGCTTCAAATATATTGAAAATATTAGGAATAAAAGCAGGGGCGGATGTCACGGCAATAATAGCTGTAAATGTTCCAAGCTCAAAGTTGAATAGGAAAGATATTGTAATGATAGAAGAGAGAGAATTAAAGAAAAAGGAAACCGATATAATTGCTTTGATTGCGCCGAATGCAACAATAAATCTAATCAGAAACTCTGAAGTTGCAGAAAAAAACAAAGTTGAATTGCCAGAAGAAATAGAGGGGCTTATAAAATGCCAGAATCCAACTTGTATCTCTAATGTTTCAAAAGAACCAATTTGTTTCAAATTTATTGTTGATAGAAAAAATCCGTTAAGAATTAGGTGCTTTTATTGTGAAAGAGTTATAGAGGAGCCAGATATTCCTGCGGCTATAATAATAAAATAGGAGGGGTAAAAATGGGAAGAATAAAACATTTAGAAACATTAGATGAGATAAAAAATCCTAGAAAAAGAGTAGATGTTGCAGAAATCATCGAAGCTATAGAAGAAAGCACTAAAAGGATTTTAACCAGAGAAAAAAAATACGGAACTTTCAAACTTAAAGAAAATAAAGTCTTAACAAGCTTTATACAAATAGGAATCTAAAAAAGGTTCCTTCTTTTTTTATAAGAATTTTAGTATAATAAAATTGAGATGAAATTAGAAGAATTAAAAAATAAGAAGATTCTGATTCTTGGCTTGGGAAGGGAAGGAATTGACAGTTATAAATTCTTGAGAAAATTATTTCCCAAGAAAGTTTTGGGATTGGCGGACCAAACAGAAGTTAAAAGTTTAAAGTTTAAAGTTAAAAGTTTGATTCAAAGAGACAAAAAAATTAAGCGCTATTTTGGGAAAAATTATTTGAAGTCAATAAAAAAATATGATGTAGTTATAAAATCTCCGGGGATTCCATATAAAGTAATAGAGCCATTTTTAAAAAAGAAAAATCCTCCTCAATCCCCCCTTAAAAAGGGGGAGGAAATAAAAATTACTTCTCAGACGGAAATATTTTTTTCAAATTGTCCGGGAAAAATTGTCGGAGTGACTGGCACAAAAGGAAAAAGCACCACCACTTCTTTAATTTATAAAATTTTGAAAGATAACGGAGTTAAAGCCCATTTGGTTGGCAATATTGGAAAGCCGGTTCTGTCTTACTTGTCCTTGGCAAAACCAGACGATGTTTTTGTTTATGAATTATCCTGCCATCAATTATTCAAACTTAAAAAACCTGCCTGCCGGCAGGCAGGCCTGTCTGCCAATAAGGCAGGAGTTCCTCACATTGCCGTATTTTTAAATATCTATCCAGAGCATTTAGATTATTACAAAAATTTCAAAGAATATATTTCCGCAAAAGCGAACATTGCCCGCTGGCAGAAAAAAGATGATTATCTGATTTTTAATCCGCGGGATAAAATCGTTAAAAAAATTGCGGAAAAGTCAAAAGCGAAAAAAATTCCCATAAGAAGATCGTTCGCAATGACAGAAAATGAAATTCCATTAAAAGGAAAATTTAATTTACAAAATATTTCCGCGGCGATTGAAGTAGGAAAAATTTTTAAAATTCCAGAGAAGAAAATAATCAAAGCGATTAAAAATTTCAAGCCATTACCGCATCGTTTGGAATTTGTCGGAGAATTTCAAAAAATAAAATTTTATAATGATTCTTTGTCAACGATTCCAGAAGCGGCGATCGCCGCTATTAACGCTTTGGAAAATAATGTCCAGACGCTTATCGCCGGCGGGTTTGACCGCGGACTTGATTTTTCCGGCTTGGCTAAAACAATTTTAAAAAGCAAAATTAAAACTTTGATTTTATTTCCGACAACTGGAGAAAAAATTCAGCAAGCGGTCATTTCTCTATCAAAGAAAAGAAAGAAAAAACCGCCAAAATGTTTTTTTGTTCAATTTATTGAATCGTCCGAATGTCATCCCGAACTTGTTTCGGGATCTATTACTGTTGCAAAAAAAAATAATAATCAGATTCTGAAACAAGTTCAGAATGACAAAATTAATATTTTTTATATTTTAAAAAATGCTCAAAAATTTATGAAAGAAGCTGTAAAGCTTTCTTTTGAAAACACGGAAAAAAACGGAGTATGCCTGCTCTCGCCGGCTTCGCCTAGCTTTGGAATTTTTAAGGATTATGAAGAACGGGGGAATTTGTTTAAAAAATATATAAAAAGCTCAAAACGCAAAACTCTATGAAATCTCACCAGCCCGATTACATTTTAATGTTCATCACTTTTGCCTTAGTTATTTACGGATTGGTAATGATTGCCAGCGCCGGGTTTGTTATGTCTCAGGATAATTTCGGCGAATCATATTATTATTTCCGCCACCAGCTTTTTTACGGCGTTTTAATTGGATTATTTTTTTGGATTATCTTCCAGAAAATTGACTACCGCATTTTAAAAAAATTAGCTGTTCCCGGATTTATTTTAACTATTCTTCTTTTAATTTTGGTTTTTGTTCCCGGATTAAGCTACGGTTATGGCGGCGCCGAGCGATGGATAAAACTCGGCTCAATATCTATCCAGCCGTCGGAAATTTGTAAACTAACTTTCATTCTCTATTTGGCTTTATGGCTGGAAAAAAGAGGGCGGACTTTAACTAATCTTCAAACTGGATTTATCCCCTTTGTTTCTTTAGTTGGTTTAGTTGGATTTTTGCTGATACTTCAGCCGGATGTCAGCACTTTGGGAATAATTTGCTTAACTGCTTTAGCGATTTATTTTTTAGCCGGAGCAAAAATTTCCCATATCGGACTTTTAATTTTAGCCGGAATAGGCGCTTTATTCGCTTTAATTAAAACAGCGCCTTATCGGATGAACCGACTGACGGTTTTTCTCCATCCGGAAGTTGATCCGCAGGGAATCGGCTATCAAATTAATCAGGCGCTTTTGGCAATCGGTTCAGGCGGAATTCTGGGATTCGGGCTTGGGCACAGCAGGCAAAAACATCTTTATCTTCCGGAAACAATCAGCGATTCAATCTTTGCTATTATTTCAGAAGAACTTGGCTTGATCGGCGCTTTAGTTTTAATCGCGCTTTTTGTAATCTTGGCTCTGCGCGGTTTTAAAATCGCCAAAAACGCTCCGGATGATTTTGGAAAATTAGTTGCCGGCGGAATAACTTTTTGGATTGTTTTTCAGGCGTTTATGAATATTATGGCCATCACCGGGCTTATGCCTCTGACTGGAATTCCTCTTCCCTTTATCAGTTACGGCGGCTCAGCTTTGGTCGTTTCTTTTATCGCCATGGGGATACTTTTAAATATTTCAAAATACACAAAAGAAACTTTTCGCCGGTAAAAAATAAAATAAAAAATTTATCCATAGAAATTTTCTCGGCCTCTTTCCTAAAAGGAAGAGGTTTTAAAATTATGTTTTCTGGAAAATATTTGAAATACTGGCTGATAAAAAATTTGACAGAATAGAGATTTTTGGGATAAAATGAAGGAAAGAAAAGATATTAAAAAAACTTTAATAAATTATTTCTACTTAACAAAAAAATATGAATTTATCAAAACTTATAAAATCAAGCGAGAGATATGATTTGACGATTTTTTCCGCTGAAAGCATAGACAGGGTTGAGAAAAATGTTTTTGAGAAAAAACACGATTTGAACGATATTGCTTTTGCTTTTGAGAAGTGGGGGAAGGAAAATGGGTTGAGTTTTTGGAGATAAAATAGAATTATTATTAATTTAAACAACATGGACAATAAAGAATTAATAAATTTGTTATTAGAGAAAAACGAATGGCAATCATTTGAATGTAAACGAGCTGCGATAAAACCGGCAAAGCTAATGGAAACAGTTTCCGCTTTTTCCAATACAAACGGTGGTATTATTGCTTTGGGATTAGAAGATTCTAAGAAAGCTGAGGGACGAAATAGGTTGGTTGGCATAAGTGAAAATCTAGACAATGTATCTGAATTTTTGAAGTTGATAGACAAAGAACTCACGCCACCTATTTTTGGATGGACTTCAAAGCATGTAGATATTACAAATACCAATAAAAATCAGGATCAGCTATTACTTATATTTATAGAAAAAAGTAATGATGTTCATTCATTAAAAAATGGCAATACTTATATCAGAAAAGGGAATCAAAATGTTAAAATAGGAGCCATTGAAATACAAAATCTCCAATATGAAAAGGGTTTGAGAAAATATGAAGATGAAATTTCTAAGATTACTGATTTACCGGAGCTTGATCAGAAATTATTTAGTCAGTACAAAAAAGATACGGATAGTAATAATGAAGATGAGTGGCAGTTTTTAAAAGATAATGGTCTTGCCAATAAAAAAGATGATGTATTCACATTAACAAAAGCGGGCGTCTTATTGTTTGGGAAAAATCCAACAGTTCTTTTAAAAAGTAAATGTGGAATTAAAATATCACATTACTATGGCACAGTTCCTACATATTCAGGAGAACCAAATTTTGTTGAAAAACCCTTTACAGTAGAAGGTTCTTTAATGAAGCAAATTAATAATGTCATGGAATATTTTAATTCTATTGTTAAAAAATCTCCACCGAAATTATCTGGCTCTGTTTTTAAGCCTTCGTTATTAATTCCTGCATGGGCATTTCAAGAAGCGGTAACAAATGCTGTTATCCATAGAAATTATTACATTGAAGATGATGTGCAAATTAGGATTTTTGACGACAGGATTGAAATTGAAAGTCCTGGCACATATCCTGGCAAAATTACAGTTAACAATATCAGAACTGAAAGATTTGCAAGAAATCCAATGATACAAAGAGTCCTGAATAGATTCCAAGAATCACCAAATCTTGATATTGGCGAAGGAGTTGATCGTATGTTTAAAATTATGAAAGAACATAATTTATATGAGCCGTTGTATTTTCCACAGAAGATAAGACCGAATTCTGTTTTGGTTATTTTGCTTAGCGTGAAAAGGGTTGAGTACTGGGATATTATAAGCCAATATTTAGATGAAAATCATTACGTTAAGCCACAAAAAGCTCGTGAGATAACCGGTGTTATAGACAGCGTTAAAATGTCAAGATTGTTTAGACAATGGGTAAATAGCGGAATTCTTGAACAAGCGGGTAAATCAAAG
>CBDVEN010000045.1:0-5086 GCA_965373025.1 uncultured bacterium
CGGACAACATATCCTTTTCCGTGATTTTCTTTATTATCAATCACTCTTAAATTTATTACTTTTTCTCATAAAATTTTTACCAAATTTACTGTGTTGTCTTTTGAACCGTCGTCAGCAACAATTATTTCATAAGAATAATTTTGTTTTTGCAGATATTCATTTATGGCAAGAATTGTTTTGCCAATCCGCTTTTCTTCATTATAAGCGGGAATAACGATAGAAAGATACATAATATAAATTTAAAAATAAAAATTATTTTGATTTGCCATGATAGTTTTTATAAGTTTCTTTTAATTTTTTGTCGGTAATATGAGTATAAATTTGCGTGGTGGTAATGCTGCTGTGTCCCAGCATTGTTTGAACCGAACGAATGTCGGCTCCGGCCGCTAAAAGATCAGTGGCGTAACTGTGGCGGATTGTATGCGGAGTAACTTTTTTAGTGATACCGGCGGCAAGCGCGTATTTTTTAACAATTCTTTGAATGCTTCTGGGGGTTAAACGGAAAGATTCTTGATCGTTTTTATTTTTTTGCGCTCGGTCAATTCTAATAAATAATGTTTTGTCTAAATCAATTCTTTTGTCTAAATAATTTTTAAGCGCGGATTTTGCCTGTTCAGAAAGAAAAACTATTCTTAATTTATCTCCTTTCCCGCGCACGGTGAACTCGTCTTTTTTTAAATTAATATTTTTTCGATTTAATTCAGAAAGTTCTGAAACGCGTAAGCCGGTTGAAAAAAATAATTCCAAAATCGCCCTGTCTCTTAAACCGATCAGATCTCCTTTACTTGACGCTTCCAAAAGGCGGCTTAATTCGTCGGGTTCCAAGAATTCAACTTGGCGAACAGATGTTTTACCTAATTCTATTTTTTCCGCGGCTAAAGTTTTGATATCCCTCTTGGCAAGATATTTTAAAAAACTCCTTAAAGCGATTAAGTGATAATTCTGGGTATTTTTTTTGAGTGTTTCTTTCTTTTTGTTTTGAAAGCGATTAAGAAAAATTCTGTATTTGCGGACTGTTTCCAAATTAATCATATCCGGTTTTTCGATTTTTGACCAGTTGATAAATCTTTTTAAGTAGCGATCATAGTTCTCAATTGTTTTTTTGGAGCGGTTTTTTTCAATTTCAAGATATTCAAGATAATTAGTGATAAGAGAATTAATTACGGACATAATTATATTTGTTGAAAATTAAATTTTATGTTATTATTTTTATAGAAGAAAGTTTTATAATATTCTATCTATGAAAAATATCAAAATAAAATCTATTAAAGCTCGGCAGAAAACGGCTTCAAAAACAGCTGAAGATTTTTTTAAGAGAAGCGAAAATCAGCCGGAATCTTTGGAAACATTTCCAAAACCTTATCGCCCGCGCCGATTTTATAAAATTGTCAGATTGTTTTTTATCGGATTTTTTATTTTAATCATCGGCGGGCTTGGCGGGATTTTGGCTGACCGTTTTTTATTTCCTTATTTATCTAATCATCCGTCATTGAGCCGCTATGAATTTTTGAAAAAAACAAGCAACGGAACGACAATTATCAACCAGACAAAAGAAATAAAAATGTCCGAAGAAGAAATACTGCTTCAGGCGATTAAAAAAATCTTGCCGGCAAAAGTTTCTGTAATTTCTGAAACAGCCAAATCGCCGGGATTTATTTTCAGCAGCGACGGCATTATCTTGACTGAACAAAAAATTATTTCATCCGCTGAAAACGAAAGTTCTGAAAGTGAAAAGAAAGAAAAAGAAATTTCATTGACGGTCAAAACTCAAAGCAACGAAACATTTCAAGGAAAATTGATTGAGAAAGAATCTCTTTTGGGACTTGCTCTTCTTGAAATAGAAGCGTCTAATCTGCCGGTAATTCCTTTGGGCAATTCGGATAATTTGGAAGTCGGGCAAAAACTCGGCGTGGTCGGAGAGGAAACAACGAGCGTTATGGTTTCTCGGATTGATCAGATAGAAGAAATTTCCGAAAATAAAAAAGGCGAAACATCTGAAGATAAAAAAATAAATACTTTAATAAGAATTGACAGAAAATTGGGCGCAGAATTCAGCGGTTCGGTTTTGATAAATTTAAGGGGTGAAGTTGTTGGAATATATTTAGCCGATGAAGAAGAGGGAGAATTAGTAGATTTTGTTATTCCAATTAATGAAGTAAAAGAATTTTTAAACGGATAATTGCCGTTAATTCACGGCTCGTCAAACATTTGGCAAATTTTTGCCAAGAAAGAATAACATATACTTTTATTTTAGCAAAAAATCAGATATTTATCAATCAAAAATGCCAATTGAAAAATTGACATTTTTATTTAAAAAAGATAATCTTAATTTAAGGGCCATTAGCTCAGTCGGTTAGAGCGCGATCCTTATAAGGTCGATGTCCCTGGTTCGAGTCCAGGATGGCCCACTTTTAAATTTTAAAATGCTTGCTTAATTTCGGGCCTCTCTGAAACGCGTAATGGGATCCGAGATTTTTTTCGCCGTAAATTAAATCCGGCTGTTCGCTTAATTTATCATAAACCATTTTGCAAATCGGCTGATTATCTCTTAAAATAAAATTATTGTCAAAAGCCCTCACTTCAAGAACTGCCGGAGTTCCTTTTACTTCACCGTTTTTTCCGTAGCCGAATCCCGGATCAAAAAATCCGGCGTAATGGCTTCTAAATTCGCCATTGGAAATATCATAAGCAATCATTTCCGCGGCAAGGCAGGGCGGAACCCGGATAAATTCTTTTGTGGAAAAAAGATAAAACTCGTTTTTTTTCAAAATCAAGTGGCCGTTTTCCGGCGCGAAAATCGGTTCAAAAAAATTTTCAGAATTGTAATATCCTATTTTCTTGAATTCCAGAATTTTATCAGAGGAGATTGCTTTGTAGCCGATTATTTTTCCGGAATTAGACAAATCAACGGATAAAATTAAAGTAGCGTCATCATCTCTTATTTTTATTTCTTTACCTTGAATAAAATTTCCGTTTTTTTCAAAAAGCAGCTGATATTTCAAATAAGTATTTTTTAATTCCCGAATTGAAAGACGGGAACAATTATTAAAAAAACGGAGCTGGTTAAGATTATCTCCGGGAGTTAATTTTATCGGAAAAGAGCGGGGAATTATTTCAATCCACAAAGATCCGCGATAAAAATTTAAATTTGTGCAGTAACGCGAATGAACTCTATCAAAACGCGGAACTCCATCTGCTAAAAGCCGCGCCTGAAGATTAATTCTTCCAGTTGAACTTTTATTGCTGGAAAGCGCGAAAGTTCCTTTTGGCAAATTTAATTCTTCCTGAAGTTTTATCCAGTAAATTTTATTTTGTTCAAGCGGCCACGCTAAATCAATTTGGGAGATAACCCCTTTTTTAATAATCTCGCTGATTTTTTCGCCAATTTGCGGGAGAAAAGTTCCTTTCATTTGATACGCTTCGTTGCTAATCGTTAAATCCAAACTTGCCGGTTGAACATTTCTCTCATCAGCGTTTTTTATATAATTTTCCTTAATCATTTCCCTGATTTTTTGCGAAGGAACCGCGCCATTTTTTTTTGTGAAATTCATAAAATAATTTTATTTAACACCATTCTATCTTACCATATTTTATTTTTTAAACAAAATTTTTTTAAAAAAAGAAGGAAAGAGTTTTTTATTAAGTTCTCTTTCCTTTAGATTTTGTGATTTTGAAATTTAGATTTTTAATTTTATTATTTTAGTAAAAAGTGCTTGCTAATAATGGAGAAATAAAAATGAAAAAAATGCGAAGGATTGATTGATCGTTTTTGGTTATCTCTGATTATTATCTTTGATAATCATTAATTCTCTCTCGTTCCTTCAAAGTTTTGTCATCTTTGAGTTGCTATCTTCGCTTGTTTTTTTAAGAGACCAATAATCTGTTGTCTCTCGCTATTTGTTCTATTGGATTTTCGGGTTGTCCCCATAATTCTTCTAAAGTAGAATCTACATTAGAATGGCAATGGTCTGTTCCATTTATAAGACCGTCAATTTCTCTCTCTGCCATATCACCTTTGATATTTTCTAGTTCTCCTATTTCCATTTTCTTTATTCACCTCCTGTTATCATAATTTTAATTATACACATAAATGAAAATTTGTCAAGAGCAATTGTGGAAAACTGTATTTTTTCAAATTTTTGCGATATAAATAAAAAAGTTTAAAAATGAAAAAATCAATCTCAAAAAATATCTTTATAGATTTTAAATCATTCATCCCGATTTTTCTTTGGGCAGGTTTAATATTTTTTTTATCGCACCAGCCCGGACTGGCTTCCGGATTTGCCAATTCTTGGGATTTTTTTCTCCGCAAAACCGCCCATATTTTTGAATACGCTGTTTTAACTTTTCTGCTTATTCGCAACTTGGAAGAGCGAAATTTGGAATTTAAAAAAGCGCTTGCTTTATCATTTTTTTTAGCAACGCTTTTTGCGATTTCCGACGAATACCACCAAACATTTATTTCAGCCCGCGAAGGAAAAATTTCCGATATTGGAATTGACGCTTTGGGAATAATGATCGCCGGCTGGTTATCTTGGAAAGATAAATAAATTTTTACTTCTTGCAAACCTCAACAATTTTTTTAAATATTTCCGAATTGTTCAATGCCAAGTCAGCCAATATTTTTCTGTCAATTTCAATATTAGCTTTTTTTAATCCGGCAATAAATTTACTGTAAGTCAAATTTTCAGCCCGGACAGCAGCATTAATTCTAATCTGCCAAAGCCGGCGAAAACTTCTTTTTTTCGTCCTTCTATCCCGATAAGCGTAAGTTCCGGCTTTCATTAGCGCTTCTTTCGCCGCCCTGAATTTCTTGCTTCGCCGCCCCAAAAAACCCTTGGCTTTTTTAATTACCTTGTTACGCCTTTTTTTTGCAATTATCCCGCGTTTTATTCTTGTCATAATAAAAATTCAAAAATTAATTATACGGCATCGCTTTTTTAATCCTTTTCTGATTTGCTTTGGAAACTGTTTTTCCTTTGCGTTTGTTGCGGGTAACTTTTCCCGGATCTGAAGAATTAAAATGATCCTGCCCTGCAGATCGGCGCAGAATTTTTCCCTTGGAAGTTATTTTAAATCTTTTAGC
>CBDVEN010000046.1:0-5046 GCA_965373025.1 uncultured bacterium
AAATTCCAATCCAATCTGATTGATTTTTTGAGTCATTTATGATATAATTTAATAGTAAAAATAATACGATTTAATAAAATTAATTTTAAAAATTATGCCAACAAAAAATTTAATTCAAAAAATTGAAGAAAAAAGAGAATCAAAAGTTATCACTTATCTAACAAGCGATCGGCAGGGTCCAGTTAACGCAAAAATCGCGATGGATATTATTCCGGTTATCAGCAACCAATTGAGAAAAATCGGGAGGGTTGAAAAAATTGATTTATTTTTGCATTCAACCGGCGGAGACACAATGGTTCCTTGGCGATTAGTTTCAATGATCCGCGAATATTGCCGGCAATTTTCCGTTTTAATTCCCTATAAAGCTCATAGCGCGGCAACAATGATTTCTCTCGGCGCCGATGAAATTGTGATGAGCGATCTTTCAGAACTTTCGCCGATTGATCCGTCAACTGCTAATGTTTTTAATCCAGAAGATCCGAAAAATCCGCAGAACAAAATTCCTATTTCAGTGGAAGATGTGATGGCGTATTTTGATTTGGCTAAAAATAAATTCGGCATTAAAAATGACGAGGATCTGACAAAAATTTTCAATAAATTTGTTGAATCAAATCCGCAGATTCATCCTTTGGCTCTCGGCAATGTTAATCGAACCCATAATTTAATCAGAATTTTGGCAAAACGATTATTAAAGAGCCATGCGAATCCAATGGCAGATGAAGAAGTTGGAAGTATTGTTAATGATCTGACTGAAAAACTTTATTCCCATCAATATCTGATTGGCAGAAAAGAAGCCAAAGAGGATTTGGGAATTAAAACAATTAAATTTGCCGATGAAGATTTGGCAAACTTGATGACTGAATTATACAAAGAATATGAAAAAGAAATGAAATTAGGCGTTTTATGGAATCCGGAAATTGAACTTGGCGAAAATCAGGCGATCAATAAAAAAGAATATAAAATCGCCTATATTGAAAGTTTAGCAATGGCAAATTATTTTGAATTGATTTTAGAATACAAAAAAGGGCAAGTACCGATGGCTCAGCCGACAACCCAGGGTCCGATCCAAATCCCCCAAGAGCGGGTAATGTGGAGAGTAGTCGGACAAGGGTGGAAAGGGGAAAATTAAAATTTAAAATGAAAGGTTAAAAATTTACTTATGAAAAATCGAACTCTATATTTCGGAGACAATTTAGAAATTTTAAGAAAGAAAATCAAAGATGAAAGTTTTGATTTAATTTATTTGGACCCGCCGTTTAATTCTAATAGCGATTACAATGTTTTATTTAAAGAAGGAATGCAAGACAGCCCGGCGCAGATTAAAGCGTTTGAGGATTCTTGGCATTGGACAAGAGAATCAAAACAAACTTTTGATTATTTGGTGACTAAAACAAATGAGGACATTTCCAATTTAATGCTGGCGCTGGAAAAAATGGTTGGGCATAATGATATGCTGGCGTATCTTACGATGATGACGGTTCGGCTAATTGAACTGCATCGGGTTTTGAAAAAGACCGGCAGTTTATATTTACATTGCGACCCGACTGCCAGCCATTATTTAAAGATTGTTTTGGATGTGATTTTTGGAAAGAAAAATTTTAGAAATGAGATAATTTGGACATATAGGCGTTGGCCGTCTAAATCAAAATTATTTCAAACAATGCATGATACAATTCTTTTCTATGTAAAGGATGCAAACAAAGATTATATTTTTAATACTATATACCAATCATTAGCCGACATAACTTTAAAGATACACAAAGGAAAAAAACAGCAAGCAACTTTTATTGATGGGAAAAGATTGTCTAGAGACCAAAAGGAAGAATCTATTGGCACTCCTATACCTGATTATTGGTATATACCAGCCATAGCTGGTAATGCAAAAGAAAGATTGGGCTATCCAACTCAAAAACCAGAAGCTCTTTTGGAGAGAATTATTGAAGTAAGTTCTAATAAAGGAGATTTAATTCTTGATCCATTCTGTGGTTGCGGGACAACTGTCGCGGTATCGGAAAAATTGAAAAGAAATTGGGTGGGAATTGATATTACATCTTTGGCGATAAATTTAATAAAATACAGGATTAAAAATCAGTTTGGTTTGGGAAATAAACAAATTTATGTTGACGGACTGCCAACAGATTTAGCCGGGGCGAAAGAATTATTTAAAAAAGATCCGTTTGAATTTGAATACTGGGCTTTGGATTTAGTCAACGCGATGCCGGCGCAAAGCAAAAGCAAAGAAAATATGCGGGGAGCGGATAAAGGAATTGACGGAATTATCGCTTTTCATAAAAATATTCTCAATGGAAACGGCAACGGCGTTAATGGAAACGGCAAATGGGAATACGGCAAAGTAATTGTGCAGATAAAAGGCGGTGGAGTGCAAAGAAATCAAATTGCGACTTTGAAAGGCGATGTAGAAAGAGAAAAAGCCGACGCTGGAGTTTTTATAACTTTAGAAAAACCAACCAAACCAATGGTCAGCGAAGCAGTTGACGCTGGAGAATTTACTACGCCTATAACCGCCAAAAGAGAATTTCCTAAAATTCAAATTTTAACTGTTGAAGAATTATTAAAAGGCAAAAAGCCGGATTTGCCGCAAGGTTTGGTGAAAAATTATTATAAAGAAGCGAAAAGCAGTATTACTGACGATTCCCAACTGCAGGATAAATTGGGAGTATAAAATATTAAAAATGAAAAAAAATCTTAAAACAAAATTTTTATCATCCCGCGTTTTTATTATTATCGGAATTTGCTTTCTTGTTTTTATTGGTTTTTCTTTGGGAAAGGAAACATACCGCAATTACCAGATTGAAAAAGAAATTCAGGCGTTAGAAGAAGAAATTTCCAGCATTGAAAAAAACAATGATAATTTAACGCATTTAATTGAATATTTTAAAACTGAATCATATCAGGAAAAAGAAGCCCGCCAAAAATTAGGGCTGCAAAAAGAAGGGGAGAAAGTAGTGGTTATTACTGAAGAAAATATTGAGCCGGAAGAATTAGAAATGGAAAGCGCGGAAAATTCTGTCCAGGCATTTAATCAAAGCGAAGAAATCCAAAAAGAAGAAATTTCCAATCCGCGAAAATGGTGGAACTTTATTTTTACTTGGAAGGAGAATTAGCGGGATTAATATAGTGGCAGTATATAACCTTCCCAAGGTTGAAGCGCCGGTTCGATTCCGGTATCCCGCTCTTAATTTTTTTTATGAAATGGCTTATTGCGTTTATCATTATTTTATTGGCTCTTTTTCAAACAAGCGTTGCTTCTAATTTTGCGATTGGCGCGATTGTTCCGAATTTCTTGCTTTCTTTTTTAATCGCTTTGGCTTTTTTTAAAAATTTCAGGCAATCTATCGCTTACGCTTTTCTGGGCGGATTGCTTTTGGATTTAATCATCGGCTGGCCGTTCGGATTAATTCTTCTTGCGTTTATTTTAATTGTCGCTTTGGTAAATTTGATTTCCTCTGATTTTTTAGAAACAACTAATTTGGCGATTGTCGCTGGCATCGGCTTTTCCGCGGCTCTGGCTTATTTTCTTTTAATTGAAATTATATTAAAGTCGGCTAATTTATTAAAATTAACTGATCTGTCTCCGGATTTCTTTTACAATTTTTTCTATCTCGGTTTTCCATCGGCGATTTATAATTCTTTTTTAATTGTTTTATTTTATCTGGGAATTAAGAGATTGGAGAAAAATAGAAATTTTAAAGTTTGACAGTTGGCTTTAAAAATGTGTATTATAGGATAAAGGAGAAATAAATTTTTAAAATTCCATTGAAATCAAATATTTATTCATTATGGAAACTAAAGAATTATTAAAAATAAGCAAGGAGATTTGGGGCGATGAAAAATTAACACTTGAACAAATCATTATAAGAATGGGAAAGGTTTATGGCGATATTTGCCGCTGGGAAAGAAACGCAAAAAAAGATAAAAATTTTCATACAGACAAAGAATTAAAAAAAGAATTGGGCAATATTATTTTTTCAACAATCAGATGGTGCGATGATTTGGATTTTGATCCGGAAGATTGCGTTAAACTTGCTATAGAATGCCAGAGAAAATTTGAAAAATAAAATACCGCAATGGTTCTTTAATTAAACGGGGGGAGGGACTCCGTTTTTATTATTTGGAAATAAAAAAAAACTTACCTGTTTGATAAAAAATCGAATTTTTCTGTCATTCTGAACTTGTTTCAGAATCTGTTAATGCTAATTGATAAACAGTCCTTTAGATCCTGAAATAAATTCAGGATGACAGATGTTAAGCGCGTAGGTTTTAAATAAAGTCGATTTAAGATTTAATAAAAATTAAGGAGGTGAGAATTTATGGACACAAATGATTCTGGATTTGAAGGAGGAGAGAATGAAGAAAGAAAAGGAAAGATCGCAGATTGGTTTAAAGTAAATTGGAAAATGATTTTGGCAACGATTGCGGTTATCTGCATTGGTGCCGGAGTTTACGCTTTTTACGATAATTATCAGGCGGAAGAAACTGAAACAGATGAGGATATAGTTTTAGAAGAAGAAGCGCTTGGTGAGTTAGATGGAGAGTTAGACGAAGAGGCGGTTGCTGACGAAGAAGATGAAGCAGGTGAAGATTATGCGGAAGAAAATAACGGAGAAAGTGAAGAACCCGAATGGACTGATACTGATGAAGAAGATGAAACCGGTGAAGAAGCTATTTCTTTTGAGGAAAATGAAGAATTTAAAGGTTATGTTGTCGACGCTCAAAAAGGCGAGGGAATCACCCATTTAGCCAGAAGAGCGTTAGCTGAATATATGGCAGACAAAGGCAATTGCGAAGATTTAACTAAAGAGCATAAAATTTACATTGAAGATTATCTGCAAAACAGAACCGGAACTGAATGGCTGCAATTGGGAGAAACAAGAAGTTTTTCAGATAATTTAATTGAAGAGGCGATTGACGCTTCAGGAACTCTTGGCGATAAACAACTTGAGAATTTAGAGCAATTCAGCGAGCTTGTTCCGAGTTTAACGTAAAAAATCAAGCTGTTGAAATAAACTTAAAATTAATAAAAAA
>CBDVEN010000047.1:0-5002 GCA_965373025.1 uncultured bacterium
CATCGTCTTTATTTAAAATCAAAGTTTTTAAATTGCGATTAAATAATCGCAAGTGGCTGTCGCGGTAATTTTCGTATGTCTTGTGGTAATCCAAATGATCTGGCATTAAATTTGTCAAAACAACAATTTGATACGGAATTCCCCAATGCCGATACTGGACCAAACCGTGCGAAGTGGTTTCAATAATCGCGTAATCGCATTTTTTTTCAACCGCCTGGCGCAAAAATTTTTGGATAAAAAAAGACGATGGTGTGGTCATTTTAACTTTATTCAGCCATTCCTTTTTTTCGATTTTCAAATTCGCCGTGGTAATCATCGCGACTTTTTTTCCGTCCTCTTCTAAAATTTTAGCGATTAAATTACAGACAGTCGTTTTTCCTTTTGTCCCAGCGACTCCGATTATAATTAATTTCTTCGCTGGAAAACCGTAAAAAACCGCGGCAAAAACCGCCCGGATTTTATGCGTCCATAAAATAATCCGGTAAGGTAGAATTTTCCGCAGGATGTTTTTGATTTGATAAAACATATTCATCTTACTTTTAACCTATCACAATTTATCTTTAAAATCAAATAAAAAAAAGAGCTCTTGGTAAAATCGCTTTTTTGCAACTACCTCAAGCTCATTTGTTGTTTTTTTTGTTTTTTAATGATGACTTTCTACAATCTGTAAAAAATCTTCTTTGCTAATTTCTTCTGCATGCCCATGCTTTATTAACCGTTTCCCCACATTTTTTTTCAATTCAAGATACCAAAATTTACTTTTTCCTTGTATTGCTCGCGCTACATCTCCGCTCCTAATAAGATCTTTTAATCCTATGATATCACCGATATCTTTGTACTTTGTTTTTACTGTTACAAATTTCTTTCGCTTAAATAAGCGTTTTATTATTTCCATTTTTCTCACCTCGCACTTGTCTTTTTTGCATTACGGACAAACACAAATTCAGAATCCCGCCTAAGTCCTTCTGCAAAAAGTCCTTTTCTTTTCAATGCTTCTCTTAAAAGTTTAAATCCGAAAATCCTTGCGTCTGTTCCTAATATTCTAAGTCCTTCATTAGTTTCTTTCGTATCGCCAAAAAGTCCAAGATTGTTACTGCCTTTGATTGCCTCTTTAAATCTTTGTTTTACGCTTTTTTCCATTTTTACGCGTTTCCTCCTGTTTTTTCTGGAAAAAGCACAGCGCTAATCAAATTCCCTTCATCTTTTTCTTTAGCAATCAATACTGTTTGGAACACTATTTTTCTCTTTATTTCTTCTATTCCCATTTTTTTTCTTTTCACCTCCTGCTTTTTATTTTTCTCTCCTTAAAAAATTAAAGGAGAATTTTTTTATTCTAAGATTTCTTTTCTTATCTTGCTTTAGTCTATTACTAAAACTATTTTTCCGCTTTCCAATTGTTCTTCTATATTTCCTGTTATTCTCTCTAAGGAATCATCAGATTCTTCTCCCATTTTACCACCTCCTACTTTTTACCTTTTTCCCTTTAAAAAAAGTAAGGGGAAAATAATATTTGCTTTTCATTCAGATCCAACCTCTATTAATGTAACGCTTTACTTTACCTGTAATTTGTTCGGCAGTATTACTTGCCGGATCGCCGTTGTTTCGCCCCGTATTTACTATTTGCTCAATATCTCCTTTTAATGCTTCTATACACATCTTTCCTTTTCACCTCCCATTTTTTATTCTTTTCTCCCTGAAAAAAATAAAGGAGAATCTTTTCAAAAACATCAAGCTCATTACTAACATTCCCGCAAGCAATGAAAGAACTATTACTATCCAAGAATTAATTTTTATCTCCAGCCAAAAAAAACTAATTGGCATTATTATAGAATAAAAACATATTCCCAATAGTAATCCCACAAGAAGAATGCTCGCTGTTTCTTTCCACTTACTCTCACCCACAATTTCTACTTGCATCTTTCCTCACTTTCTTTTTCTTTCATTATTCTTCACTCCAAAGTTTTTTCCTTCTTGTCTCCGTCCCATTTCACTGATTTCTCGCTTGTTAATATCTGGTTTTCTGACTTTTTTCTTCTTCTGTGTCTATCCAATAACCATAAAAAAAGTATGGTAGCTCCAATTATAATTACATCCCCATAATTTACTCCATAATTCACTCCCATTTTTTTATCACCTTTTTTTATTCAAAATAACAGAAATCTATCCTCTGTCATTCCCGTGAAAACGGGAATCTCCGCCTACGGCGGATCAGCCATAGGCTGACACTACTAAAATAAATGTTACTATAAACGAGATTCCTGCCTTCGCAGGAATGACAGAGGGAAAAAATCAGGAATGATAGAAAAGATAATATTTTAAATTTTGAAAGAACTATTTTACCCCTCCTAACTCCTCCTAAAATAGGGGAGAAAATTATCTAATTATCTTTTTAAATTATATCAAAAAATTAAATAAATTCCAAATTTTTGAAAAAAAATAAAAGGGGAAAGATTTATAAAATCGTATCTATATCCAACTTTCTTGCTATTTCTTGATATCTTTTGCTAATAGTAACTACGGTTACATCTGTAGCATCAGATACTTCCTTCTGTGTGCAATGTTCACCACTTAATAACGCTGCAATATAGACAATAGCGGCTGCTATTGCTCCTGCTTTTCCATCAGTCAATTTTGGTTCTGCTGCCTCTTTTGCTGTTTCTAAAATTTTCTCTGCTTTTAATTTTACTTTACCGCTTAACTTAAGATCTGCGCAAAATTTATTAATAAAAACAGATGGATCTGCTGGCGATAATTTTATTTCCAGTTTTTGCAAAAGAACTTCAGACGCTTTTCTTGTGTTTTTTATAGAGCTATTAGATTCTTTCACAATGTTTTCTATCGTCCACGGTTCTTTATGTATTCTGCAAGCAATATACAGACATGCACTCGCTATTATTTCTGTGCTTCTTCCACAAAGCAAATACTTTTCTTTCGCTTCTGAAAATAGTTCTAAAGCTTTTTCTCTGACATAATCAGGTATTTTCATTGCGTTCGCCATCTCTACTATTCTCCCAAATCCAATTGATCCACTTCTGCTTAATTCTTCTAGTAATTTCATTTTTTACATCACCTCCTATTTTTTTATTCAGATAACTGGAAATCATTTGCTAAAATATAGCAAGCAAATTCCAATCATCTGAATTTCATTCTTTCCCCTTTTTTAATTTTAAAGAACAATGTTTTTATCTTTTTTCCCTTATAAAAACTGAATAGACAACCGGAATGACAATCAAAGTCAAAATTGTTGAAAATAAAAGTCCGCCGATAATGGTAATCGCCATTGGCTGGAACATTTCTCCGCCTTCGCCCAAACCGAGCGCCAAAGGAACTAAAGCCAAACAAGTAGTTGCCGCAGTCATAAAAATCGGCCGCATTCTAATCATTCCACCCTGAATCAAAGCGTCATGGACAGAAAGCCCCCGCCGCCTTAGTTGATTAACATAATCAATTAAAACAATTGCGTTGTTGACGACAATCCCCGCCAAAACAATTACCCCAGTCATAGAAATCATACTCACCGTTGTTCCGGTAATAAATAAAGCAAAAATTATTCCAATGCCTGCCAGCGGCAAACTAAACATAATAATCAGCGGCTGAAGCAATGATTCAAACTGCGAAGCCATAATAATATAAATTAAAATGATTGACAGAATAAATATTTTCGTCAAATCCTCAAACACTTCTTCCATTGTCCCGAACTGGCCGAATACCTTAATCTCGCATCCGTCCGGAACTTCCATTTCATGGCGGACTTCTTCAATGTCAGTCATAATCGCCGTCAAACTCCGTCCTTCTGCCGCGTCCGCGTCAATAGTAATCGCTTTAATTCCATCCGTATGATAAACCGCTGTCGGTCCGTATCCGGATTCAAAGCGGGCGATTTCTTCCAGTTCAACTGATTCGCCGAATGGAGTGGCGATTTTTATTTTTTTAAATTTTTCCAAGCTGTCCCTTTGTCCTTTCGCCAAAGAATAATTTACTTTAACTAAAGAACCGTCCTCACGAAAAGATAAAACTTCGCTGTCGCTCGCCTTTCCTCTTAATCCGGCGATTATTTGCGCCGGAACTAATCCTTTTTCCGCCGCTTTCGCCTGATCAATAAAAATATTTATTTCAGGCAGATTTTCCTCAAGAGAAGAAGTGATATTTTTCACTCCGTCCACTTCTTCCATTTTCTCCATAAATTCATCAGCGGTTTTTTTAATCTCTTCCGTTTTTTGTCCGGTAATTTGATATTGGATTGTGCTTCCCAAATTCATCACATCTTCTTCCGGGCTCACCGCGACTAAAATTTCTTTTTCCTTAAAAAATTCATCTTCAATCTTGTCAAAAGGAGAAACAACCAACGGATTATAATTATTATTTGCTTCGTCGCCGTCTTTGTATCCGTCACCGTCAGTATCGCTGTTTCCAGAATCGGTTCCATAGACGATTTCCTCGCCAAAGTTTAATCCGTCTTTATCATCATCGCTTGCCAATTTTTCTCTGAATTTTTTTTCAAAATCTTCAACAATTTCCGCGCTTGACAATTCCCTTTCGTTTAAAGGAACAAGTTCAACTCCGATTCCTGCTTGGCTCACTTGTCCGCCAGCCGCGGCGAAAATCTGCGATTGCATTCCTATTCCAAGTCCGATGCTGCTGGAAATTTTTTCTATTTCTGAATAATCGCCCAAAATTTCTTCAGCTGTTTTTACAACCTGATCGGTTTTTTCCAAAGAAGTTCCCGCCGGCATTTTAATTGAAACACTGAATCGCCCCATATCAACCGGCGGCGAAAGTTCCTGCTCAAGCCCGAAATAAAATAGAAGAAGAGAACCGCCAAAAGCAGCAAAAATAATTATTAAAGTAATTGCCCGATGGCAAAGCGCCCAGGTAATTATTTTTTTATATTTTTCCTGCGATCTTTTAGAAAAAGTTTTTTTGTCTTCGTCATCCTGAACTCTAACTCTGTCATCCTGAACTCTAACCCTGTCATCCTGAACTTGTTTCAGGATCTGATTTT
>CBDVEN010000048.1:0-4978 GCA_965373025.1 uncultured bacterium
CCTTGGCTTGTCCTTGCAAAAAAATTTAATTGGTTAAAATTAGATGAATAAAATAAAAAAAACAAATATCTTTATAGTTGGTGATGCTGTGAAGGAATTAAAAAAACTTCCTTCCGAGAGTATAGATTTGATTTGTACAGACCCTCCTTATAATTTAGGTAAAAATTACGGGAATAATATTGATTTAAAACAATGGCATGAATATGAACAATTTACCAATGATTGGTTGATTGAAGCAAAACGAATTTTAAAAAATAAAGGCAGTATATACGTCTTTATGGGAGTTAAATTTATTTCAAGATTATTCCTCATGTTTCAAGAACTCGGATTTCACCTTAATAGTTGGATCGTTTGGCATTATACGCAAGGAATGGGTAGAACGAAAGGATTTTCTCCAAGACATGAAGATATTTTATATTTTACAAAATCGAGTGAATACACTTTTAATTTAAATGATATAAGAATTCCTCAAAAGTATTTCAGAACGAGAAATAATATGAAAGGAGCTAATCCGGGCGATGTATGGCAATTTTCGCATATTCACTACTCAAATCCAGAACGTCTTAATCATCCGACACAAAAACCAGAGGCAATAATGAAGAGAGTAATTCTTGCAAGCAGTAACAAAAAAGATTTAGTGTTAGATCCTTTTGTAGGAAGCGGAACCACATGCGTTGTTGCTAATTTACTTAATAGAAATTGGATAGGTATTGATATTAATCCAGATTATATCAAAATGTCTAGAAATAGAATTAAAAAGGAAGAATCTTTATTTGATTCATTTGACCCAAGAGAAAAGAGAATTACAAAAGACTTAAATTTAAAAAATATAAGTCAAGTGGGTTTATTATTTTAAATTATGGATAAGTACTCTATAATTATCAACTTAATTGCTAAATAATTTTAAATTTATGTTATTTAATTGTCCACATTGCAAAGCTAAATGTCAGTTTGATCAAATCCAAAATGATCAGAAATGTCAAGCCGATAATTTATATTAGTCGCCATGGGTATGTCAAAATTGTAAAGGATTTATTGTTATTAAACGACCATATGCTACAGGTTGGAATGATATTCAAATTCTACCTTTAATTAAAATAAAAGCAAAGATTAAAATTGATAAATTGCTTGAAGCTATCAGAAATGATTATGTCGAAAGTCTAGAAGATTATAGTAATGGTTGTTATGTTTCCTGTGTAATTATGTGTCGTCGCGCTATTCAACAAAGTTGCTTAGACAAATTAGACAAAAACAAAGAGACTAAAAAGAAAAATTTATATAAGCAGATTGAAGAATTAGATATTGATAACAATTTAAAGCAACTCGCACATAAATTAAGGTTTTGGGGTAATAATGGAGCACACCCCGATATTTTACTTGACGAAACTATTAGTAAGCAGGACGCAAAATTAGCAATTGATTTCACAGAAAAGTTTTTGCAGTATGTTTATATTATTCCAAAAGAACTTGAAGAAATAGAAAATCAGATGCAAACTGATTTAGATAAATAATTTTTCAATCTAAAATTATAGCGATAAGCCATTGATTTAAGAAATTTCATTTCATCAAAAACATTTCAAACAACAAACCTCTATTTCAATAATTCTCTTATTTTGTTATAATACAAAAGTAGTCGTATGAAAAAAATACAAGTTTCAATTTATAGTTTATTTTTAATTCTGCTGATAGGAATTGGCGGCGGTTTTTATTTTGGGCAGAAAGAGAATATTCAGATTGTTGACAGTGGAGAAAAAATAGTTATTAAAAAAGAAGTCGGACAGCCAAAAAATGTTGATTTCAGCGTTTTTTGGGACACATGGGAAATTATTGAAGAAAAATATGTTGACCGTCCGACCGATTATAATGAAATGGTTTATGGCGCTATTTCCGGTTTAGTTGATTCATTGGATGATCCTTATTCGGTTTTTATGGACCCGGAAGAAAGCAAGGAATTTATGGAAGATATGGAAGGAACTTTTGAAGGAATCGGCGCCGAGATTGGCATTAGAAAAAATATTCTGACGATAATCGCTCCTTTAGAAGGAATGCCGGCGGAAAAAGCGGGATTAAAATCCGGAGACAAAATTATTAAAATTGACGCTGAGGCAACCATTGACATAACTTTAAACGAAGCAGTAAGAAAAATTCGCGGTGAAAAAGGAACCGAAGTTGTTTTAACAATTATGCGCGAAAATGCTGAAGAATCAAAAGAAATTAAAATTATCCGCGGATTGATAGATGTAAAAAGCGTTGAATGGGAAATGAAAAAAATAGATGAAACAGAATTAGCTTATCTGAAAATTCGCCGTTTTAGCGAGGATACTTTTCAAGAACTAAATAAAGCGGCTGGCGAAATTCTTTCTTCATCGGCGAAAGGAATTGTTTTGGATTTAAGAAATAATCCAGGCGGCTATTTGGATGTTGCCGTAAAAGTTACCAGTATTTTTATTGACGGAAAAGAAACGGTTGTTATTGAAGATTTTGGAAACGGCGACAAAAAAGAATATAAATCATCCGGACGGGCAAAGCTTTCCCATTTGCCGGTAGCTGTTTTGATAAATCAAGGCAGCGCCAGCGCTTCGGAAATTTTAGCCGGAGCATTAAGAGATATTAAAAAAGTAAAATTAGTCGGCGAAAAAACTTTTGGCAAAGGATCTGTCCAGGAATTGGAAAGATTAAAAGATCAATCTTCAGTTCGTTTGACTGTGGCAAAATGGCTTATTCCTTCGGGGCATTGCATCAACGAAGAAGGATTAAAGCCGGACATAGAAATTGAAATGACTGATGAAGATATAGATAATGGAATTGACAAGCAATTGGAAGAAGCGATGAAAGTATTAAAGTAAAAATTTATAAATATGAAATATCGTCCAACTATCGGTATGGAGGTTCATGCCGAGTTGAAAACTAAATCAAAAATGTTTTGCGGATGCGCCAATAATTCCGATGAAAAAAAACCGAATACGAATATTTGCCCGATTTGCACAGGCCAGCCCGGAACGCTTCCAGTAATTAATAAAAAAGCGGTTGAAAAAACAATTAAAGCCGGCTTGGCTTTGAATTGCAAAATTCTTAAAAAAGCCCATTTTGACAGAAAAAATTATTTTTATCCGGATTTGCCAAAGGGCTACCAGATTTCCCAATTTGACGAACCGTTTTGCAAGAACGGTTATTTGGAAATTTCCGCCAGCAATGAATCAGATAAAGACAAACAAAATTCAAAAAAGAAAATACGGATTAGAAGGATTCATTTGGAAGAAGACGCCGGAAAATTAATTCATCAAAAAGAAAATGATTGCTCATTAGCTGATTATAATCGCGCCGGAGTTCCTTTAATGGAATTGGTTACTGAACCTGATATTTCTTCATCTAAACAAGCGAAAAAATTCTGCCAGGAGCTTCAATTAATTTTTCGCTATCTGGATATTTCTTACGCGGATATGGAAAAAGGGCAAATGCGATGTGAGGTTAATATCAGCATCTCGCCGGAAAATGAAAATAAATTAGGGACAAGAACAGAAATAAAAAATTTGAATTCTTTTCGGGCAGTGGAGCGGGGGATTGAATATGAAATAAAAAGGCAGACAAAAGTTTTGGAAACGGGCGATAAAGTTGTTCAGGAAACAAGGGGCTGGGATGACGCGAAAGGAATTACTGTTTCCCAAAGGTCAAAAGAAGACGCGCATGATTATCGCTATTTGCCGGAGCCGGATCTGCCAGCGGTTGAATCAGAAGATTTTAAATTTAAAATTTCTGAGCTGCCCCAGCAAAAACGCGAGCGGTTTAATAAACAATTTAAAATATCTCCTTCAAACATAGAAACATTAATTAGCAACAAACGTTTGTCTGAATATTTTGAACAGACAGTGAGCGAACTTAGGATGTGGATTCAAGCAAAAAAAGATATTTCAGAAAACGATTCGGAGAAATTAATTAAACTTACTGTTAATTATATAGTAACTGAATTGCAAAAATTATTTTATCAGACAAAAAGCAATGTTCAAAATTGCAAAATTACTCCGGAGAATTTTGCGGAATTTATCACTTTAATTTTTGAAGGAAAAATTTCTTCGTCAGCCGCTCAGACGGTTCTGGCGGAAATGTTTAAATCCGGCGCTGATCCGTCTCATATTATTGAAAAGGAAAATTTGAGCCAGGTAAGTGACGAAAAATTGTTGAATGAAACAGCGGAGAAAATAATTAAAGAAAATCCGCAGGCAGTGGAAGATTTTGGAAAAGGAAAAGAAAAATCACTTCAGTTTTTAGTTGGGAAAATGATGGCTGCTACAAAAGGAAAAGCAAACCCGCAAATAGCAGGGGAAATTTTGAAGGGGAAAATGTAAAAATAATAATAAATAAAAAATTATGACAAAAGACAAAATTCTTATTGTTGAAGATGAGCCATTTCTTCTTGATATGTATAAAATGAAATTCAAGCAAGGTGGCTTTGAAGTTATTAGCGCTGTTGACGGAGAAGAAGCGATTAGAATCAGCAGGCGCGAAAAGCCGAATATTATTTTATTGGATATAATGATGCCAAAAATAGACGGTTTTGAAGTTTTGGAAAATCTTAAAAAAAATCCGCTTACTAAATTAATTCCCGTTCTCATTTTCAGCAATTTTTCTCAAAAGGAACAAAAAGAAAAAGGAATTGCGCTGGGCGCGGCTGACTATTTTGTAAAAACAAATTATACCCCACCCCAAGTTTTGGAAAAACTGAAAAATATTTTAATAGAAAATAATAATTAATACCTCCTCAAACTCCCCCTAATTTAGGGGAAGAAAAAGTGGGGGTAAAATATTATGAAAAACAAAAATAAAAAAGTGTTAATCATTGAAGACGATCCCTATATAGCTGATATGTATGCGGCAAAATTTAAAATGGAAAAATACGAAATTAAATTAGCGAAAAACGGAGTAAAAGCATTTAATGAGCTTCAAAAAGAAAAACCGGATATTATTCTTTTTTCTTACATGT
>CBDVEN010000049.1:0-4904 GCA_965373025.1 uncultured bacterium
CATATCAAATTTTATTTCTTTAAAAAGTTTAACGGTATTTTCAAATTGTTTTTTTGTTTCTCCTGGAAATCCGATAATAATATCAGTTGTAAGGCAAAAAAGAATATCTTTGCCGCGAATTTTTATGAACTCTTTTCTGATTTTTTTAACTAAATTTTTATATTGCTTAACTGTATAAGACCGATTCATTTTTTTTAAAATTTTATCATCGCCCGATTGAACCGGCAGATTTAAATAAGGAGTAATTTTCTCGCATTTTGCCATTGTCTTAATTAATTCATCAGAAAAATCTTTCGGATGCGACGAAATAAACCGAATCCAAAAATCCCCGGGAATATCATTTACTAATTTCAACAATCCAGAAAAATTTAGTAATTTGAAGTTCTGATTTATACTTACTCTGTTTAAAACAGAAAGTTTTGAGTTTTGAGTTGTGGCTTTGAGTTTTGAACTTTGAACTTTGAGTTGTGAACAGTAGCTATTCACATTCTGCCCCAACAGCCAAATTTCCTTATATCCTTTTTCAATTAAATTTTTTACTTCTGAAATTATATCTTCAACTGGCCGCGAAATTTCCGGCCCTCTTAAATAAGGAACAACGCAATAAGAGCAAAAATTATCGCAGCCGGTTGAAATCGGAATAAAAACAGAAAATTTATTTTTATGCTTTGCTTGACATTTAAAATATTTAAGATTAGATTTTTTATTAAATTCCAAATCCCGCTGATTTGGATAATAAATAAATTTTTCTTTTCTTGCCCCGTAGGGTTGCAAAGTAACTCCTTTGGGACTTAAAAACTCGGGCCAGCGCTTTAAACTTTTAATCGGAAAAATATAATCAACTTTATTTTTGAGTTTCTTGATATCTTTTTCTAAAATACAACCAGTCAATAAAATTTTTAAGTTTTTCCGCCGCAGAATATTTTTTGACTTGGTAAAATTTTCAATTTTACCATAGACCCTATTTACCGCTGACTGCCGTATAGAACACACATTAATCACAATCAAATCCGCGTCATTTTCATTTAGAGACAATTTATATCCGATCTTTTCCAAAACCGCGGCAATTCGTCCTGAATCGCTCCAATTCATTTGGCATCCGTAAGTAATTATATAGTAATTCATAAATAAATTTTAAAAAACAAAATGAGGAAAGTAATTTTTAGGAGCATCCTGAGGCAAAATTGCTTGGTTTTTCTGAAAGAAAAAATTTTGCCGAGGGTTGAGCAAGTTTGCCCGCTGGAAGCAAATTTGCGTCTCCTAAAAATTATTTTCCTTACAATTCAAAATGATTATAAAGGATATTATTATCTCTATCTTATCTAAATTTCAATAATTTTTCAAGGATAATAAAAAACAGTTCCGCGGATTAATACGCGGAACTGAAAAAAATATTTTTTATAATTTCTAAATTTATCTCGTATTAATTCTTGGTTCCACTCGCAAATTTCCTTTCTGGCAACAGCAAGCAATCCCTACTCCAACGATATGCTGTCCTTGCGCATTTGTTGAAAGTATGCAATCTGACGCTCCGCCAATATTTATTTCATTGTCTTGACATTTATTAGCCATTCCTTCCGGAGAAATGGCAAATTTTCTGCATTCTCCAGAAATATATCCTAATGATTTACATTTCCCATTACAGGTTTGCTTTACTGATTTTTCGCAAATGCTATAAGATTTGCTAATTCTATTTTCAACTAATCCAGGACAGCATTGTTTGTCAGTTGAACCCATAAGAGGATTGCGGTTTACTTTTTCTCCTGCTTTAGCGCATTCTGAATTTTCTTTACAATCTTTTGGACAATTACATTTATTTTCATATCTTTGATTGCATATGCCGTCGCCGCATTTAAGGCATTCTACATGTTTCATATATAAGCATTCTCCATTATCACCAACTGTTGCTGCTCCTTTCATTACTAATCCCGGACAACATTTTCCACTCGCAGGTAAATCTCCTTCTTTGCCGCATTCCTTTCCTATTGGAATTTCATTTTCTTTACAATCCTCCGGACAGTTGCATTTATTTTCATTAAAATCGCATTCTCCATCACCACAACTAAGACATATTAAATGGCGCATATAATAACATTCTCCGGCAAAATTAACTTTTGCCGCTTTTTTAGCGACCAATCCTTGGCAACAACCATTTATCCCTGACATTTCTCCTGCTTTAGCGCAATTTGAAGTTTTCTCTGATGGTATTTTTTCTAATATAGGACTGCGTTTTTTAATGAAATTTTTTCTTTCTTCAATCTTCTTTTTAAAATCTAGAATTCTTTTTGTTAGCTCTTTTCTTATTTCTTTACTATTTTGAATTTGCTCTTTAATTTTTTCAACTTCTGCTTTATCATCCATATTCTCAATACGACTATTAATTTTTTCCGTTTGCATATTTATCACGCGATTAAGAGTTTTGGGAGCCACTGATTGAAAAGGAAATTTTCCTTCTTTCAATTTGTCTGTCAGTTTTATCTGCACCCTATTTAAAACCTTAATATGATTTGGCTGATCAGTGGTTAGCTTTTCCAATATCATTCTTTTATTTTCTGCGCCCTCAACTCTTTTAATGTCATTTTCAAACTCCTCATAAGTTTTGTCCATTGCTTTATCAATTACTTGTTTAATTTTTCCATTAACGTTCATTCCAATTTCCTCTAAAATTTCAAACTGAGAAACATCATGATATTGTTTTGCTTTTTCAATAAATTTTTTCTGTTCTTGAGAATTATTTTTAATTTTTTATTGAATTGAATGAATATTTTTCTATTTTACTTTTTTTATTTAGTTTAAAAACTACTACGGAAGTTTATCTTCTAATTCATTAATCACTCTTAATTTTTCAATTTCTGGATTTTCAAGAACTTCAAGAAAATTTTCTCTTTGCTGTTTAGATTTCATTTTTTTCATTTCTTTTTCTATTTTTTCAACAGCTTTTTCTTTTGCTTTCTCAATTTCCACTCTCACTTCTGGAGGAATTTCTTCCGAAGCGATTTCCTGGATAACTTCTAAATGGCGGATCGAATTACCTTTGGTTTTATTAATATAATCCTGAAAATCCATTCTGGTTTCTGCATTTACTTTGCTCATATCCTGAATAAATTTTTCTTTGATTGTTTCTCTTGCTTCTTTAATCGCTTCGCTCGCTTCAGAAGACATTTTTTCTTCAATATCTTTTAGAATTTCTAAATTTTTAAAATTTTTAAATTCGCTTCCTTTTTGTCTCTCGGCAATTTTAACAAATCTTTCTTTTAATAATTCTTTATTTCCTTCTAATTGTTCTATTCTTATTCCCAGTTTTCCAACTGTCCAATCAAGTTGTTTTGTCATCTTTGCGTATTTTTCCGGAGAAAGTTTATCTTTTAATCTTTCTTGAATATCGTGAACAACTTTTTGCCGCTTAAGCAAATGATCAGCAAGATTATCTAAAAGATTATCAATGCCAGCTTGATTTTCCGGGCTTTTTACAATTTTTCCTATTCTCTTTGAAATTAGTTCGGCCTCTTTACTGTATTCTTCTAATAATTTCTTTGCTTGTTCTGGATCTTGATTTTTTTCATAAAGCTTTTTTGCTTCTATGAGTTTTTCATTGGCAAATTTTTGCTGAAGCTCCACTTTTTTAATTGGATTAAAAGTAAAAGCCATTTTTACTTTGCGGGATATTTCTTTTAAAGGATAAAGCTTGCTGTCTGGCAAAATTCCAATTTGTTCTGTTTCTGATTCCTTTTTGGAAAGAATAAAAGTTGATATTTGATTTAACAAATTTCCTGCTTTTTTAACGCCGAGATCATTCATGCTAACTCTTTGATCAAATTCAGCCATGCTTTTTGCCTTGTCAATATTTTCATTTAATCCCTGATCAGATAATTTATTTAGTTTATTATAAATTTTCTGAATTTTTTCAATATTAACTATTTGTTTTTTCACATTCTCATTTTTTATTTCGTCGTTAATTAATCCTTTCTGGCAATCTCCATTATACAATGCCCACTCCTCACATTCTAATCCATCGCTAAAAATACAAACGCCGTATTGCCCGCCGTCTTCTTGGGCGCGAATTTCTAAAGTTCCGCCGACACCGACACAATACTCTGAAGCCGGATTAGCCATTGCTTTAACTGGCAAAGCAGAAATAATCAGCATAAGAAAACTTAAGCCGATTAAAGATGCGATTGTTTTTGTTTTGATTTTTGTTTTCATAATTTTCTCCTTTTTTAATTCATCTTATCTTATCTTTTAAAAAAGAATAAAAAAAGCTGAATTTGTTTTATTCTAATAAAAATTTAACCATTAAAAAATTTGCCACCCGAATTTAAATGACAAATTTCTTTATCTTGTTATAAGTATAGCACATTTTTTAGTTTTTGTCAAGTTTTATTCCTCATTAATATTTTTCCATCACAAATAACATCGGAAACACAATTGCCTAAACAGGAATAAATTAAATTTGGAATTAATTTATTTTTTGGCGATAGACAAATATTATTTAAATCAATTAAAATTAAATCAGCCAATTTTCCTTTTTTGATTGCGCCAGAATTTATTTTTAACGCCTTTGCTCCATTTTTTGTCGCTGTATTAAAAATTTCCAAAGCCGGAGCGACTAACGGATTCATTTCGCTGATTTTCTGGAGAAGCGCGCCGAATTTCATTTCTTCGAATAAATCCAAATTATTATTTGAAGCTGATCCGTCTGTCCCTAAAGTAATATTTACTTCGTTGTTCTGAAATTTTTGATAAGGGAAAATTCCAGAAGCTAATTTCATATTTGAGCAGGGATTATAAACAACGCTGCAATTCCGTTTTTTTAAAATTTTGATTTCCTTGTCTGAAAGCCAAATTGAATGAGCCAAAACGCAATTTTTTGAAAGAAAGACAATTTTATCCAAAAATTCAACCGG
>CBDVEN010000050.1:0-4837 GCA_965373025.1 uncultured bacterium
TTTTAAATTTAATATTATGGCGCAAAAAACACTTAGCATTATTCAAATTATCATCGCCTTGCTTCTAATGATAACAATTCTTCTCCAGCAAAGAGGATCTGAAATGGGATCTCTTTTCGGCGGAGGCGGAGGAGGGGACAATGTTTATCGGGCGAAAAGAGGAGTTGAAAAAATTCTTTTCCGAGCGACAATTATTTTAGCCGCTTTATTTTTAGGAACGGCGTTTTTGGGAATGATACTATAAGTCAAAAGTCAAAAGTCAAAAGTTTTTTTATTTCAGTCATTGCGAGCAAAGTAGCAACGAAGCGAAGCAATCCCGTACTGTTAAAATAAACTTTCGAGATTGCCGCGTCGTCCTGCTGAACTCCTCGCAATGACGATAGAAAAACATTTTTTTGAATTTTTAAAATATTTCCATCCGTAAAATCATATTAGAAAAATTTAAACATTTTAAAAAATCCGCCTTTGTAAAGAAGGCAAATTTTGATTTTGGGAAAGTGTCCCAGTTTAAAAAAGTTTTTAACAAGAAGGAAATTTGGGCGATTTATTCTTTAGTTTTTTTAATCATCGTATCTTGTTTTTTTCTTGCCGGACAGTTTTATCTTTCCCAGACAAAAATTATTCCCCAAGCAGGCGGGCATTATATTGAGGGAATAACCGGAGAGCCGCGTAACATCAATCCAATTCTTTGCCAAACAAACGAAGTTGATGAAGATTTAACAACTCTTATTTTTTCTGGACTTTTTTCTTACGATGACGAAGCAAATATCGTGTCGGACTTAGCAGAAAGTTATATGGTCGGTGATTTTGGAAAAGTTTACGATGTTGTTTTGAAAAAAAATATTCAATGGCATGATGGCGCTCTTTTGACTGCTGACGATGTTATTTTTACTATTCAGCTTATTCAGGATCCGAATTACAAAAGTCCGCTCAAAACCGCCTGGCAATCAATTGAAACGGAAAAAATAGACGAGTTCACTGTTCGATTTAAACTCAAAGAAACTTACGCTCCGTTTTTGAATAATCTTACATTTGGCGTTCTTCCAAAACATATTTGGGAGCATATCACTGTTAATAATTTTCTTTTAACTGAATATAATTTAAAACCGATTGGCAGCGGTCCTTATAAATTTGTTAAATTTACCAAAAGCAAAGAGGGAAAAATCCAATCTTTTGAATTAGAAGCCAATGAAAATTATTATCTGCACACGCCTTTTATTGAAAAAATTACTTTTCAATTTTATCCGGATGAAGAAGAACTTTTAGCGGCTTATAATAGAGGAGAAATTTTAGGATTTAATTATTTGGAATTGAAAAAAATCAAGCAGATTGGAAATGATCAAAATTTAAATCTTTATGAAATAAATATCCCCCGTTTTTTCGCTTGTTTTTTAAATCAAAATAAAAGCAAAGCGCTGGCGGATAAAACAACGCGTTTGGCTTTGGCGCATGCGGTTGATAAAGAAAAAATAATTCAGAATGTTCTTGATGGAAACGGAACAGCGGTTGAAACACCTCTTTTGCCATATCTTTTTGGATATAATCCGCAAACAAAAATTTATGATTTTGCTCCGGAGCATAGCCGAAATATTTTAGAAGCGGCTGGCTGGCAGGATAAAGATGGCGACGGGATTAGAGAAAAAGACGATATTCCGCTGAAATTTAAATTAACTACCAGCCAATGGCCTGCTTTGGTGAAAACAGCAGAAGAGCTTTCTCAAATGTGGAGAGAAATCGGCGTTGATGTTGGATTAGAATTTTTAAGCATTTCAGAAATTAAAAATCGCATTAAATCAAGAGAATATGAAATTCTTCTTTTTGGAAAAGTTCTTGGAAGCGATCCTGATCCTTATCCTTATTGGCATTCTTCGCAAAGAAAATATCCCGGATTGAATTTATCTTTATATTCTAATGAAAAAGCGGATAAATTATTGGAAGAAAGCCGGACTAATTTAGATTTAGAAATGCGGATTCAAAAATACCAGAAATTCCAGGAAATTATTGTAGATGATATTCCGGCAATTTTTCTTTATTCGCCAATTTATCTTTATGGAGTCAATAAGCAAGTGAAAGGAATTGAAATAAAAAATGTTGTTCTGCCCTCAAAAAGATTTTCTCAAATAGAAGATTGGTATATTGAAACGAAAAGAGTGTGGGAATAGTTATCCACTTCTAACGGGGTTGACAAATTTTATTTTATCTGCTATAATAATATTAATGAATGAGACATTTAAAACAAATATAAAATTTAATATATATTTTAATAACTTTAATGAATAGGGCGATTTTTTTATCTAAAATCGCTTTTTTAAATTTTAAAAACAAAAATATGAACAAAACAATTAAAACATTTTTAATTCTTTCATTTATCACCGCTACTTGCTGGGCTTATTTTTTGGGGGGTTATATGGGAACAAGACTTTCAGCAGGATACCATTCAGTTTCATCAATAACTGGCGGCGGCGGATGGAGCCCTGGTCATGCGCCAACAAGCAGCAGCAGTTCGGGTAGTCATGCGTTTGGAAATTTATTTGGTAATAGTGGTGGAAGTTCAGGAAATATAACAGCCCAATCAAATAGCGGGACAAGTGGGACAGCCGGAACTGGAACGCCAACAATAAATATTACAAAGGATGGAATTATTTTAGAATATGAAAACGGAGTTAAAACTAAAGTAGAGCAAAATGCAGGAGAAGGATTTGTTGAGGCGGTAACCAGAACAATTGGAAACAATTCTGAAGTTATTAATAAGGTTGTCGCGGGGGTTATTACTCAAAATCAAGGTAAATTTTCAGCGCTAAGCGTAGAAGCTGTGGCAGAATTAGAATCAGAATGGTTGGTAGATTATATGGATTGGATAAAAGAAATAGATATTGAAGATCCTAAATATTCAGATAAAATGAAAATAGTAAATGATAAAATTTATGAGATTGCGGAAAAATATGGAATACCTATACCAGAAGCAAGAGCGTTGTTAATGGCAGTTGATGGCATAATTGCAGAACAGCCGGGCGTTTCTGATTCTTTAATTGTTCGTTTGAATGAATTGTCAATAAAAGATCCGTTGTTTACTGGAGTTAAAGAAAATGTGCTTTTGCAAAAAGCGATTGCCGAAGCTGTGCCTGAAACTTCGGGAAGCGGAGAGGTGATGAGACCTATGCCTATAATGGGGCCATTTGAACGAGGAGATTTTGAAGCTAACGAATCGCGAGCGGGAACTTATCAAGTTCGTGATAGTAATGGAAATTTGAGGTTTCTTACCCCTGCAGAAGCTAGAGAAGTTGCAATAATAACATACGAACGGTCTAAACAAGGAGGTGATCCGCTTAGCGTGGGCGTAGCATGCCCTACATTAGGAGGAGATTTTGCTTCTATCATTCAAGAGGTTACTGGTGAAAGTCCGATGGATCCTTATGGGAGCGCTGCTTATGAAGCTGATATAAGCCGTTTTTCAAATTATTATCAAGTAAGCGAAGGTCAGGCAAAACAAGCTATAAATTTATTACTTGGTGATTCTATAATAGGTAATGAATGGGTGCAAAGGGATCCGGAAACTGGCGAAGTGAAAGTTGATTATTTAGAAGTGGGACCAGAAACAGGTGTAGGATATCCAATCTGTCCTATTATGAGTAACGACATTGTTTCTTATTTAAATTATACTACCGGAGCTGGTCCAAGACCAGAAGCTCCTACATCTAAAGATATAGAAAGAATAAAATTAGATAGTAGAGCTACAGAAGTAGATATTCAAAACAAAGCAGAAGAACTTAATAATGAAGTTGGGACAAATATTAGCGAGGAGATGATGATAATGGCGCTGGGGCTGGCAATTGTTGATAAAGGATTAATAATAACTGACGAAAATGTCAGAGAAGTAATTAGTTCTATTACTCTTAACGAAGTGGAATATTATATTTCAATGATAAATAAAGTTGCCGGGAAATATAGTTTAACGCCGTCAGAAGCAGTATCTGTATTAAAAATGCATATTGCTGATCAAAGGGCAAGCAATCCCAATTATAAACTTTCGCAAGAAAATGATATTATTGGAAGCATTGAAGCAAATAAAAATACTTCAAGGCTTTTAGAAATTGTTCAAGAAGCAAAAGCGGGAAATATTCCAGCAGTTGATGTTGATCTTAATCACGATGGCGAAATTAATTTGATTGACAGCGCGATTTTAATGAGTTTTTGGGGTGAAAATTCATCTGGCCAAAATTCGGATATAAATAAAGACGGCAACACTAACCTTACTGATTTTAGCATAATGATGTCTTATTGGAACTATACTTTTAAATAAATTTTAATATATTAACCTAAAATTAATTAATTTAATCAAAAAGAGTTTATTACTAATTTTAAAAAATAAACTTTTGAAAGGAAAAAAATTATGAAAAGTATCAAGAAAAAAATCTTTGCTCTAACTTTATCCTTGGTTATGCTTGGAACAATAGCGATAGTTCCAGCTCAAGCCGGAGCAAACGCCGAACTTTCACTCTCTCCTTCCAGTAAAACGGTTGGCATTGGAGAAACATTCAGTGTTGATATTTTAGTGGATACAAACAGCCAAAATGTAGTTGCTGTAGGAGCGTATTTAGCTTATGACGCGACAAAACTGCAAGTAGTCAGCATTGACACTTCGAAATCTATTCTTACTATGGAAGCTGAAAAAGTTTTTGATTCCAATACTGGGAAAATTAAGATTTCGCGTACCAAACCAACTCCGGGAATAAATACGGCTAATGGCAATTTAGCGACGATTAATTTTAAAACGTTAGCTCCTGCTTCTCCGACTAATGTCACTTTTATAATAGAGGGTATTGGAGTGTCCGGAACC
>CBDVEN010000051.1:0-4812 GCA_965373025.1 uncultured bacterium
CAGATAAAATCCCATTTCTAAATATTTTTTTGCTTGTTTTAAATTTCCGGTAAAACAATGAATTGCACCTTGCAACTTTGAACCTGAAACTTGCCTGCCCGCCAGTCGCCTTCGCTCCAAGCGATGGCAGGCGGGGAACTTTTTGAGTATTTCCAAAAGATCGTTATGCGCCATCCGGCAATGAAAAATTATGGCTAAATTTAATTCTTGGGCTAATTCAATTTGCGCTTTTAAAATCTCTTTTTGTAATTTTTGAATTGTAGGTTGCGAGTTCTCTTTGTAATCCAATCCAATCTCGCCGATAGCAACCGCTTTTTTATTTTTTGCTAATTTTCTTAATTCATCAATCTGTTCATCAATTTCTATTTTTTCCTCATTAATTTCTCCCGGATGAATTCCAATCGCGGTAAAAATATTTTCATAACGATTGGATAGCTTAACTGAATTTTTGCTTGTTTCCAAATCGCAGCCGACATTAATTATTTTTTTTACTCCATTTGAAAAAGCCCGCTCAATTATTTCTTCGCGGTCTTTATCAAATTCTTTAAAATCCAAATGAGCGTGAGTATCAAACATAAAAATTTAAAATTTATATTCTTGGAAAAAGCGCTTCTCCTTTTGTAACTTTAATATTCAACGGCAGTCCGCCCCATTTTTTAATTTCTTTAAATTCTTTCTTTTTTTCTTCTGACGGATTTAAACCAAGTTGCTCAAAAATTTTATCGGCGGTTTCCGGCATAAACGGCAAAATCATCCAGGCAATCTGACGGAGAGATTCCAAAAGATTGCGGATTACTTCAATTTTTTTCTTTTCATCTTTTATTTCCCACGGTTTTTCTTTTTCAATATACTTGTCGCAAAAACCGATAAATTTCCAGATAATATTCAAAATCTCGCTTAATTTAAGTTTTTCAAAATTTTCTTCATAATCATTCCAAATTTCTTTAATGATTTTATTCAATTTTGAGTTTTGAGTTGTGGTTTTTAGTTTTGAACTTTGAGTTTTAAGTTTAGTCTCAAGAGTTACAACTCTTGAGACTAAGTTCCCAATTCCATTCGCCAAATCAGCGTTATATTTTTCAATTAATTTTTCCCATGAAATATCGCCGTCCCTGCCAAAAGAACAGATTGACAATAAAAGATAACGGGTTCCGTCAACGCTAAATTTTTTAATCATATCTTCCGGATAAATTACATTGCCTAATGACTTGCTCATTTTTTCGCCGCCAATAGTAAAAAATCCATGAATGAAAAGTTTTTTTGGCAAAGGTAAATTTAAAGCCATAAGTATGGCTGGCCAAATAGTCGCGTGGACACGCAAAATATCTTTTGACATTAAATGAACATCAGCTGGCCAATGCTCAGGCAAATTTTTTAAATCGCCTTTCCATCCAAGTCCGGTCAGATAATTTAAAAAAGCGTCTACCCAGACATAAGCAGTATGATTTTTATCAAAAGGAAGTGGCACGCCCCATTTTATTTTCTTTCTTGAAATTGCCAAATCGCGCAAATTTTCTTTTTTCAAAAAACTTAAAATCTCATTCCTTCGTTCTTTCGGCTCTATTTTAAATTCATTGCCTTCAATTTTTTTCAATAAGTCCTTTTGAAATTTAGAAAGTTTAAAAAAATAACATTCCTCAGTTAAAAATTCTGGTTCTTTCTGATGGTCTGGGCATTTGCCGTCAACTAAATCACTTTCAGTCTTAAATTGTTCGCAACCGACGCAGTAAAGCCCTTTATACTCGCCTTTGTAAATATAGTTTTTCTCAAAAAGAATTTGTAAAACTTTTTGGACCGCGGCAATATGTTTTTCATCAGTTGTTCTAATAAAATTATTATAGGAAATATTCAAACAGTCCCATGTCATTTGAAACTCAGCGGCAATTTCATCGCAAAATTCTTTCGGGCTTTTGTTTTCTTTTTCCGCGGCTTGGACAATCTTAGCGCCATGTTCGTCAGTTCCTGTCAGAAAAAAAACATCCTCGCCTTGAATGCGATGAAAACGCGCCAAAACATCAGCGGCAATTGTCGTGTAAGCGCTGCCAATGTGCGGCTTTGCGTTAGCGTAATAAATCGGCGTGGTAATATAGAATTTTTTTTGATTCTGTTTCATCTTTATTTTAGTATTTTTAAAAGGCCGAAAAGTATAGTCATTTTTCTGTGAAGATTTAAGCCCAGCACAATCTCTTGCTTTTTGATATTATTAAATAAATATAAGTAGCTTTTTTAAGAAATAATTTTTATTAATTACTGAGCTGGAGCGAGCAACTGAACAGAAAAATGACTATGCTTTTCGGCTATGTTTTGAAATAATAATATAGTTTATTTTTTTACATCAACCACCAAAGAATGTGTATGATTTTGCGGAAAAATTTCTTTTATTTTTTTATCGCCGTATTCTCTTTTAATAATTTCCCTTAACTCAAATTCGTATTCCGATCCGACAAAAGAAGAAATGCTTTTATGCTCTTCAATCACAAATAATTTTTCAACCAAAATATTAATCGTTTTCCAGCTGTATCCCGCCAGCGGCTGGACATAATGGACATCAGATTTGTCCTCTAAACTTCTGATTTCTGAAATGGAAAGAACTGGAACTTTATCGTCTCTTCTAACTCCGTCGGAAATTATTTTTGAATTTTTCGCAACTTCCTCTAATGTTTTTTGATGCATATATTTTATTCCATTATTTGGAAAACCGTCTTTTACTGTTTGCTCGGCTGCTTGCTTTAGAATTTCTTTGTCTAATTTTAAAACTTTGAAAGGAAAATTTAATTTTTTGGCAACCTCTTCCGCTTTTTCCCAATTTGAAAGAAGACCGAAACTTGTTGTTATTAGTTCAATATCAAAAAAATCCGACAGCATTTTTGCCGTTAAACAAGAATCTTTTCCTCCGCTGAATAAAACAGACGCTTTCATATTTTTATTATATCACTTTGGCTTGACAAAATCCAGTTATTGTGCTATTTTAATATATTGTAAAAAAATTATGAAAATCGCGATGATTGGACAAAAAGGAATACCCGCTTCTTATGGCGGCGTGGAGCGCCATACAGAAGAATTAGCTGTAAGATTAGCCGAAAAAGAACATCGGATTTTTGTTTATGCCCGCGATTATTATATTCCTAAAAAAATTTCTGAATTTAAAAAGGTTAAAATCATCAAAATCCCAACTATTCAATCAAAAAATTTAGACGCTATCTGCCATACTTTTTTATCTTCTTTAGATGTTTTAATGCGTGATGTTGACATTATCCATTATCAGGGAATCGGCCCGTCTTCTCTTCTTTTAATTCCTAAAATTTTAAAGCGAAAAGCGAAAATTGTGGTGACTTTTCACACTCGGGATTATCTTAATCCAAAATGGGGATGGTTTGCCAAGTTTTATTTAAAGTTAAGCGAAAAAATAATGATCCGTTTTGCGGACCAAATTATTGTTGTTTCCAAAAATTTAAAAGATTATTGCCAGACAAAATATCAAAAAAAAATTTATTATATTCCCAATGGAATTTCCCTGCCCGTTGAAGATTCTTCTGAAGAAATAACTGATAATTTTTGTCTCGAAAAAAATAATTATATTTTGACTGTCAGCCGATTAGTTGAGCAAAAAGGAATTCATTTTTTGATTGAGGCGTATAATTCAATCTGCCAGAAAAAATCATTGGAAAAAATCCCGCCGTTAGTTATTGTCGGCGGCGCGGTTCATGCTGATAATTATTTTAAAAAGTTAAAGAAAACAGCCGGTGATAATCCGAAAATTATTTTTTTGGGTTTTCAGCAGGGTAAAGAACTTCAGGGATTATTTTCCAACTGTCTTTTCTTCGTTAATCCTTCGGTTCTTGAAGGACTGTCAATCGCTTTGCTTGAAGCAATGAGTTATGGCAAATGCGTTTTAGTCAGCGATATTCCGGAAAATTTAGAAGCGGTGAATCATCAAGCGGAAAAATATGGAGCGGCTTTTGAAAATAAAAATGCCGCGGATTTGGCGGAAAAAATAGAATTTTTATTAAGCAATCCGGAATTGATAAAAGAAAAAGGCAAGCAAGCGCAGGATTATGTTTTGAAAAAATATAATTGGGACAAAATTACTTCGGAAACAATTGAAGTTTATAAGAATTAAAAATAGAAGATTTAAAATCCAAACAAAACACTTTGAAGTTTTTTAGACAACCTTGTTTATTTAATTTTAATTAAGTCTATGCTCCGAAGCAATGCATAAGATTCCAATTTAATTCTATAAAGAAAATAGAATTTTAGAAATTTATAAAATCAGAGTTAGAAAAGCGAAGGAGTATAATATAAAAACAGTTCCATATACTAGTCTATGGAACTGTTTTTATTGTTGGAAATTTTGGAAAGAGATGAGGGTTTGTTTCTTAGACGTCCTTCTTTTTTGTCTGCCCGTTTCAGGATTTATTCAATTTTTTCGGCGGATAGGCTGGCTATCCTTAAAATTTATGGTCGCCTTTGCCCAACCCAACCCGTTCGCGGACAAACGGATTATCTTATTCATTTTTTAATTTCAAATCTTTCGGCAAAAATCTATTTATTTCTTCTTCAGACCATGTAAATTCTTCATTAGAAACTTTTTTTCCTAATAAAGCAAGTTGTGCTTTTTTGTAATCATTATAATTAGTTTGCGGAGATAAACTGCTAACAATTTGATATTGTTCCTGCAATAAATCTCTTTCTGTAATTATTTCTCTTTCTTCTAACTTATTCATAATATCTACAATAAAATTTTTGTATTTATCTCGTAATTCTAAAAACTTCAAAGCAAACTTTTTATATTCTTTTGCTTTATCTTCAAAA
>CBDVEN010000052.1:0-4748 GCA_965373025.1 uncultured bacterium
CAGTGGAATCGCCGGTTTTATATGTTTTAAAAATATTTTGAAAATATTGTTTTAGCATAATTAAAATTAGATAATTTTATTTTTTGAAGATATTTTAATTTTTAAAAAAAGGGAGGAGTTTAAATCAGTTTATTTTAATTCCATTCCCTTTTTTATTATCTTGTTACTTTTCCATTTTTATTCATCTTCCAAAAAAGTATGCAACTCCAAAATATCGTCAACGGAAATCGGATTTTTGTTTTTAAAACGCTCCATATCTTCTTCGGTAACATCAGTAAGCGCGCTTACGGAAGTAATTCCCAAAGGGTTTGCGGTAATCATCGCCATTACCGAACTTTTGCATTTCGGACAAACCAAATAAAGCACCATCGCGTTGTCTTTTTTCTTAAGCACTTTGATTTTTTCTGAATTATAACTTTGGCCGCAAAGCGGACAGCGGATAAAAGATTTCAAATCCGGAATTGGAAAAAATTTAGACATATTTTTAAATATATTTTACCTATTTATAATGATATAATAATCCAATTAAAAAACAAAGTCAAGTATTTAATTCTGAAATTTCTTTTTGTTCATCGTCAGTCGCGCTTCTAATTTTTACGCTTTGCAAAATGCCAAGTCCGATTAAAGCGGCGACTAAAGCGCTTCCTCCGTAACTGACAAAAGGCAAAGGAATCCCGGTAACCGGAACCAATCCCATATTCATTCCGATGTTAATCCCCGCTTCTGAAATCAGCATAATAATTATTCCCAAAGTAAGCATTTTCCCAAAATTATCCCTGGCTCTGTGAAAAATGCCCAGTAATCTCCAAAATAAAATTCCAAAAAGAATTATTAAAAAAATAATTCCGATAAACCCCAATTCTTCTCCGATGGCGGCAAAAATAAAATCTGTCTGGGTTTCCGGCAAAAATAAAAGCTGGCTTTGCGAACCTTGTCCCAATCCTCTACCCCAAAATCCTCCTGAACCGACAGCAATTACTGACTGAGCAACATGATATCCGCTTCCCAAAGGATCAAAATAAGGATTTATAAAAGCCAGAATTCTTTCTTTTTGATAATCCTTGAAAAAAAAGAGCCAGCTTAAAATAGAAAAGCCGACTCCGCTTGATAAAAATAATCCTAAATGAAAACGATTAACTCCCAAAAAAACAACCATTCCAAACCAAATAAGAATAATAATCAAAGCCGAGCCGAAATCCGGCTGAAGAGCAATTAGAATCGCCGGCAAAGCCGCGTAAATTCCGGAAATTAAAATCGTTGGCAAGCGATTCATCTGTTCATAATGATTAGAAAAATATTTTGCCAGAATAATAATAACAATAATTTTTGCAATCTCCGCTGGCTGGAGAGAAAAAAAACCGAACTTAAACCAGCTGGCTGATCCGCGAATCAAGATAGCGTTAAAAAAAAGCAAAACAAGCGAAATAATTGTTAAAATATATAAAGGGCTGATATATTTTTTTAAAAGGCGGTAATCAATTAAAGTTAAAATAAAAGCGGCGGCTATTCCGCCGGCTAAAAATAAAATTTGTTTTTTTAAATTCAATAAATCAAGATTTCCGCCGGCGTAAGAAATACTGTAAATAATTAAAAGCCCCAAACCGCTTAAAATAATCGCTACGCTGAAAAGCACCCAATCAACATTTTTAAGAATACGAATGTTCATAAATTTATCTATATTGTTGAAACCATTCTTTTGTCCCGTGGCGCTTCATAAAATTTTCCAAATCAAAAACATTTGTTTCCGCTTGCATTTCCATAGAAGAAACCGCGCCGCGAATCGGATGAGGCCAATGAATATTAAAATATCTTTCTTGCCCGCTGAACATCGTTAAAAGCTCAATTGAACCAGCGCCCAAAATATTTTTATCTTCATCAAGCAAAACAACATTAATTAATATTTTGTCAAAATCATAAACAGATTTATTAATTGCCACCCCGGACGCTTCGCCGTAATAAGGATTACCTGTTAAATTTTGATAAGTTTTTTGGCCAATAATAATTTCCGGCTCTTCATAAACTTTCAATCTCTGCCATTCAATATCAGAAAAACTAAAAACCGTCCGGGATATTTTTTCTGAAGAAATAAACGGCTCAATAATATACTTTGTTTCACCCGGCAGAATAAATGTCTCGCCACTTTTTTTGCTGATTAATACATTTTGTTCATCATAAATTTTAAAATCGTATTTAATTAAATTGGCTCCATAATCAGAATTTGAATTCCTGATTTTTGCGACCAAATCATAAAAATTTTGTCCTGATAAAACCGCTTCCGCCGAAATAACTTTCAAATCCTCAACCGGAGGCGGAGAAATTGGACAATCCTCGCACGGTCCGCCGCAGTCAATTCCCTGCTCTCCCTGATTTTGAATGCCGTCAAAACAAGTCGGCTCTTTTTTTATAAAGCCAAAATAAATTGTTAAACCGATTGCTGAAAAGAAAATAACAGCAATTAAAATTTGTTTTAAAATTCTGGACATAGATTTTAATTAACTTTTTTTGTCATCCTGAACTTGTTTCAGGATCTATCAGATTCCGAAATGAATTCGAAATGACAATAAAAAAATTAAATATTAAATATTAAATATTTATCTTTTTATATTATACCACTTTTTCTATTTCAACAAAAGTTTTTCTTATTCATCCGTCATTGCGAGCAGAACGAAGTGGAGCGCGGCAATGACGGTAATATTTTATTCCTCCTCGTAATGACGAAACGAAACATATAAATTTTATTGATACAAAATATCTGCCCCGCTTTCGTAAAAATCCATTTCTTCCTGATTGACTGAATAAATCATTTCCCATTTTCTGCCGGTTTTTTGGAATTGGTCGGTAGTCATATTTATCCAATGTTTTGTTTTATCGTCGTTAATTTCATAAACTTTAGATTTTTTGTAAACTCTTACTAAACAAGAATCAGCATAAGAATTTTTTTGTTCAGCGGTTATTTCAATAATTTTACCCCAAATCAAATGCACGTAAAAATTAAAAATTTCTCCGTTTAAAATATGGCGTTTATAGTTTCCTTTGGTAATATAAACATTATGATCTCCCCTTTGGCGGATTAAAGACCCGTTTTGAAAAAAAGAAGTAATTTTAGCAGTAAGAGAAAAATCAACTAAAGAATTTAAATCTTCAAAATTATCCTTTTTATATTGGTTGGAAACATTTATTGCCGCCCATGAAATTTCTCCGCCGAAATTTTCAATAAAAGCGGTTCCATCCTGGAATTTATTTAAAGGCATTTCGCTAATCTCAAAACTGTTATTTTTTTTCGCTTTTACAATAGGAACGCGAAAATTTCCATTCTCGGATTGGCCGTCAAAAGTCAACCTTAAAATAGAATTGCCTGAACTTTGAAACAAAGGATTAAATTTAAACCAATTGCCTGACCAATCTTTTGTCTGCTTGGAAATTGTTAAATCAGTATTTAAAGAAATTGAATATTCGTTTTGCGGATCAATATGAAAAGCTGAATAATTTAAATCATCGGAAAGATATCCGTATTTTTTTGAAGAATCAATTGAAGAATCGTTAAGCAAATTCGCAATTGTCCAATTTGTAAAAATATCTTCAAATTTTTCATCATAGCCCAATTTTTCTAAAGCGCCGTTAATGCTGGCAATTCCAACTTTTTCTGATTGCGTTGTTTCTTTTAAAATTTCTTCGCCGTAGTGATCAACCAAATAATGAATAAATAAATTTACCGGTCCGTAATCATAAACATCGCCTTGCCATTCGCAAAGCGGATCAGACGGTTTAAACATAAACGAAGAAACTCTTATTTGCAGATTGCTTCCTTTGTAATTTTCATCATAGCCGCAAACAGTCGGCGCGTATTCAGAACGGGCTTCGTTAAGCCAGATGTCCTCGTTTATTTTTCTGATTCTATTTTTTTGATTACAGTTAATCAAGTGCTGAAATTCATGAGCTAAAAAAGATTTCATCAGCGGACTGTTTAAAAAATCAATGTTCAGATAAATCATTTCTCTTTCATTAGAATTCTGGCATTCTGAAATTGTTTTTGGACATTCGTCTCCAATGCGAAAAGCTCCCTTGACCTCATCTGACATCTGGACAAAAAAAATTGTTATTTTTAAATCATTGTCAATGCCCGGTGACCATTCTTCTCCGAATATTTCCCGCAACTTTGGATAAATTGTTTGGTCAAATTCCGCGGAAAGATTGTCTAAATAATTTTTTAAAACATTTTGTTCGGCTGGAGTTTTTTCATTCCAGTAATTTTTATCAACATAAAAATATCCGTGAGTTCCAATCTTTTTCAAAACCGCGGCAACTTTTTCCCGATTGGAAATATCGTAACTTGATTCAACAAAAAAAGTTTGCTGTTCATTTAAAACATCAGCAAAGACCTTCTGAGGCAAAATTAAAAAACACAGAAACAAAACTGGGATAATTAAAAAATGTTTTTTAAAATTAAAAGTTGACATTTTTTTAAAAATAATTATAATAAAAATATAATCGTTCTTTCAAAATCTCTTAATATCTTTTAAAAATCTTGCTTAATTTCAAGGTTTTTGAAAGATGTTGGGAGAAAATATTAGGAGGATAAAAATGGCAGTGGAACTTGTAAAGTTTGTAACTTATAGGAAAAATGGATTAACTTTTGGAAAAGTGAAAGAAGGTGAATACAAAGATAAAAAATGTCTTTTCTTTCCATCGTGGTGCAGAAAAGAAGAATCAGAAAAAAATGGTGAAGGATGCATAATAGAAAGATGGCC
>CBDVEN010000053.1:0-4583 GCA_965373025.1 uncultured bacterium
TTTCCTTAAATTCCAGTCCGCAACAAAATAGCCATCAATTCATTATCTCGCAGATTTTCAACGCCTTTCTCAATCAACTTTTCACGAGGTCTTTTATGTTTTGGTAAATCTTTTATTTTTGCCATAATTATTTGTTAATTAAATCATCTTATACCTCTATCTTATCCTTATTAAGCTAAATATTCAAGGTTATGGATATTATACCGTGAATTTTATCAATATTTCACACAAATTCACGGTGTCTTCTTATTTTTACTAGTTTATAACTAATCATTCAGCAAATTGATAATAATTTTTATCAAAACATCTTTTTCTTTTGGATTGCTTTCAGCAATTAAAAGCGCCAGCGCCGTTAAAGCATTGTCATTGATTTTCTTTTCCCCGCTCTTTTTATAAAGATAATCATTCTTATCCAAAAAATAGACAAACAAAAACGAATCAATCCGCTTGTCTTCGCAAAAAAGAAATAGCGGTTTGCAATTCATTAAATTTATTTCTCGCTTCTAATAATCTTTTTTCATTAACAGCATAACCTTGCAATAAATAATTTTTCAATACTGAAGTAGCCCATATTCTAAATTGGGTCGCTCTTTTTGAATTTACCCGATAGCCAACAGAAATAATCGCGTCAAGATTATAATGCTTAACTTTATAATTTTTGCCGTCAGAGGCAGTTGCCGAGTATTCCTCGGTAACTGAATTTTCGCTAAGCTCAGTTTCTTTAAATATATTCTTTAAATGCAGTCCAATATTATCCGCGCTGCAATCAAAAAGCTCCGCCGTCTGTTTTTGCGAAAGCCAAACTGTCTCGTCTTTTATCTGCACCTCAACCTTCATCTCCCCGTCTGAGGTATTATAAATAATGATTTGATTATTTTTCTCTTGCTTGTCCATATTTTTAAATTTAGTTATATTTTTTTTAACTTCTATTTTTATCTTACGATTTTTTACCTAAAAAATCAAGTTTTAAACAAAAAAAATCCAATGTTTTTATTGGATTTTTATTTGGTAAAAATACAGACATCGGATGCCTCCGGGCATGCAGGCATCCGATACCTGTAAGATATTTTCACTCCATCACTACTATTTCCCGCCAGATTTTTTGATTTTTTCTTCCGTAAATAATAGTTTTCCTGTTGGTTAATTTAATGATTTCATTTTTTTGGAATTGTTCTGGAATCGGATTGATTATTTTAAAATTTTTTAATTTTATTTTCAATCTATGATTTTTTTGTCCTAAATTGAATGCCGGCCAGATCATTACCACTCTTCCTTTGGGCTTTAAAATTTTTTTGAATTCAGCTAAACTTTCCGTGTAAAGTTTTTCTAAACTTTGGATTGTCTGTTTAATATTAAACCGCCCTCTTTGCGGTCCGAGATACGGTTCAGTGATAATCGCGTTAACAGAATTTCTTTTGATAAATTCTGAAAGTTCAGTCGCGTTTTTGTTGAATAATTTATAATTTATAATTTTTAATTTATAATTTTCCTTTATCCATTCAATATTTTTTTCAGTATTCCTGACCGCTTTTTTAGAAATATCAGAACCGATTAAATTTTGAAAGCCCATCAGCATTGCTTCGGTTAAAATTGTGCCGGACCCGCAAAAAGGATCAAGAATAATATCATTTGGTTTTGCTTTGCTTAAATTAATCATCGCTTGGGCGATTTTTGGCGGAAGCATTCCGGAATAATCATCGCGAGCCGGACGGTTATAATCGCGGAACGACAATTCCTTGAACGGCTGGACAGTTAAAGTTTTCCCGATTAATAATTGTTCTTGATTTTCAATTAAAACAATTTCAATTCCGTTTTGTTTTGAATTTAAGGGAATTAATTTATTCTGTTCAACAGAAACACTTGATAAAATTTGCCGTGCGTTGCCTTTGCAAGAAACCCAGCGGGAACTAATATCTTTTCCGCGCAGATATTTTTTAATTTCCATTGCCAGCGGTTTAATATCAAATTTTTTATTTCCGTAATACGAAATGCCGAATTTTAATTTGCCGTCTGTTTTTTGAAATAAATTTTTAATTTCTGAAAATATTTCTTCTTTATTATTCCGCTTTGCTTCTGATTTAACAATTCCTATTTTAATTGTTCCGCCTATTTTTTTAATTATCTGCGAAGCGTCAATCTGTTTGTTTAAAATAAAAACATCTTTAGAAATTAAATTATTCACAGAATAATTTTCTTTTTTACTTAAATTAAAAACAGCTGAAATTTCAGCCATTGATAAAGTTGGATTATTTCCCAAGATAAAAAAATTTAGATTATTTTTTATTTTCAATTCTTATTTTGTTTAATTGCGATTTAATTTTTGCAAAAGTCAAAAGTCCCTCCTGAGCGCCGTAATGCTTGACGACATTTCCGCTGTTTATTACGGCGTACTTCAAGGACTCTTTGATATTTTCGCCGGATAAAATAAATCCGCCCAAAAATCCGGAGCCAAAAGCGTCGCCGGCTCCGGTCGTATCAATTCTTTTTTTTGAAGTTGCCCGCGCGTAATAAATATTTTCTTTATCGCCGACCCAAGCGCCTGATAATCCCTGAGTGACAATAACAATTTTCGGCCCCCATTCACGGATAATTTTTATTAAATTTATCGGATCGTTAAAATTTTTATTTTTCTGTTTTTTATCGGAAAGAGCCAGTTCAATCGCCTCGTCACGATTAAGAAGCAAAATTTCAGTTGACTTGAAAATTTCCAGCAATTTTTTTCTGCCCGCTTTAATTTGCGTTGAGCCCGGATTAAAAGCCAATTTAATTTTATTTTTTTTTACAAAATTGTTTATTCTCCCGAGCGATTTTTCCCAATCGCCGGACAAAGAAGTCAAATAAATCCAACCCCCTCTTAATCTTCCTCCAACCTTTAACTTTTTATTCGCTCCACGCCAATTAAAAATAACTCTGTCGCCACTTTCTTTGTCAACCACAATAAACGAAACGCTCGTGCCTGTTTTTTTATCTTCCTGAATAAATTTTGTCTCAACTTTTTCGCGCAAAAGATTATTTTTTATTTCTGTCCCATTTTGATCATCGCCAATTCTTAAAAGAGCGGCAGTTTTTATTCCAAGCCGGGACAAGCCCACCGCCGCATTACAGGCGCCGCCGCCTGAAGAAAAATAAACTTGATCACTTTTAATTTTTGCCCCATATTCAAAAGCCAGAAGTTTTTGTTCGGTTAAATTTTGCGGAGTAGAAATAATTCTGCCCTTATCAGTGGCAAAAATAATATCCCGCGCCGCGCCGCCAATTGTTAATACATTAAACATAAAATTTAAAATTTATTTGCTATCTGTTTCAAATCCGCATTCCTTATTACTGCATCTTGTTTTTCCTTTGGCTCCAAAAACCATCAGTGATTCGCATTTTGGGCAGAGTTCTCCGGTCGGCTTGTTCCATAAAGAAAATTTACATTTAGGATATTGGTCGCAGGCGTAAAAAATCCTGCCTTTTTTTGATTTTTTTTCAACAACTTCGCCTTTGCCGCATTCCGGGCATTTCACTCCGGTGGATTTTACAATCGGCTTAATATTCCGGCAGTTCGGATAGCCGGAACATCCAAGAAATTTTCCATAACGGCCTATTTTAATCACCATCGGCTTTCCGCATTTTTCGCATTTCTCGTCTGTGGTTTCCGGCTCTTCTATTTTCCCGTCATCTCCGATTTGTTTCGTGTTCTTGCATTCAGGATAATTGCTGCAGGCCATAAATTTTCCGAACCTTCCAAGTTTAATAATCATCGGCGAACCGCATTTTTCGCATTTTTTGTCTGTCGCTTCTTCGGTTAGGTCTTTTTTATTAATTTCTTTTTCTTTTTTCATAAGATTTTCTTTAAACGGCTTATAAAAATCTTTTACAACCGGAATCCATTTGATTTTCCCCTCGGCGATTTCATCAAGATCTTCTTCCATTCCGGCGGTAAATTTTAAATCAACTATTTTTGGAAAATGTTCAACTAATAATTTATTTACTAATTCGCCAATTTCTTTTGGCTGGAATTTCCGCTCAATTTTTTCAACATATCCGCGGTCTTGAATTGTGGAAAGCGTCGGCGCGTAAGTGGAAGGCCTCCCGATTCCTTCTTCTTCTAATTTTTTCACCAAGCTTGCTTCTGTATAACGCGCTGGCGGCTGGGTAAAATGCTGTTCAGTTAAAACTTTTATTAAATCCAAATTTTCTTTTTCTTCCACTTCCGGCAGTAAGGAATGAAAATCTTCATTCTCTACAGATTTCATCGGATAAACTTTTAAAAATCCTTCAAATTTTATAACTGAACCTGTCGCGCGCAATTGTAGGGGCGCAAAATCTTGCGCCCTTACAGGAATTGCCAAAACATCAATAGTTGTTAAATCGCTCACAGCGCTTGCCATTTGCGAAGCGACCATTCTTTCCCAAATTAATTTATACAATTTATATTGCCTGTTATCTAAATATTTTTCTACACTTTTTGGATCTCTTTTTGGATTAGTCGGCCTGATTGCTTCATGCGCCTCTTGCGCGCCTTTGCTTTTTGTTCTATAAAATCTTTGCTGGGCGTATTCTTTTCCAAATTTATTTTTTATATAATCTTCAGCCGA
>CBDVEN010000054.1:0-4572 GCA_965373025.1 uncultured bacterium
GCGTTTAGTTTAACGCTTGTTTCATTGAGCATTATTGCTATTGCTGTCTGGGGAATTAAATTAGGAATTGATTTTACCGGCGGATCTTTGATGGAAATAAATTTCGGAGAGGAAAATAAAATTCCGCAAAAGCAGGAAATCACTGAAACGCTGGCTGAATTTGATTTGGGCGGAATAAATGTCCAACAGACCGGCGAGACCGGATTAATTCTGCGGTTTAAATCAGTTGACGAGGAAACTCATCAGAAAATGCTAACCGCGCTTAAAGAAAGGGCTAATAATGATCAGCCCCTACAAAATTCCAATGATAATCAGCCCTTACAAAATTCTGATAGTGAACAGCCGCTACAAAATCCAGAAGAAAATCCTGAAAATGATTCCGTGAAAAATTCCGAACAGCCAGAAGAAAAAAAAGAAGCGTTTGTTGAAGAAAGATTTGAGTCAATTGGTCCGGTTATCGGCGCCGAGTTAAAAAGAAAATCAGTTTGGGCGATTGGCTTGGCGTTATTGGCGATTGTGCTTTTTGTCGCCTGGGCTTTCCGAAAAATTTCCCATCCGGTTCCTTCATGGAAATACGGAATGATCGCGATTATCGCTTTGACTCACGATGTTTTAATAACTTTGGGAATTTTTGCCGTCTTGGGGCATTTTTTCAATGTTGAAATAAATACGCCGTTTGTCGCCGCGCTCTTGGCGATTCTCGGTTATTCAGTCAACGACACCATTGTTGTTTTTGACAGAATAAGAGAAAATCTTCTTCATTTTTCTTCAGAAACTTTTGAAGAAGCGGTCAATAAAGGAGTGAATGGAACTTTGGTCCGTTCGTTTAATACAAGTTTGACAACTCTTTTCGTTCTTCTGGCAATATTTTTATTCGGCGGAGAAACAATAAAATATTTTTCCCTGACTTTAATCTGCGGAGTTGTTTTGGGAACTTATTCTTCAATATTTATCGCCTCGCCGCTTTTGGTTTCCTGGCAGAAATGGAGCGAGAGGAAGAAATAAAAAACTAATCTTCCCCCTTTTTAAAAGATTGAGTAATATAAATAAAAAACTGTCATGCTGAATTTATTTCAGCATCTGTTAAAATAATATTTTCAGATTCCGAAATAAATTCGGAATGACATTTAAAAACAAAACTATGCAAAAAAACAAAAAACTCATTTTATTTTTCAAGGACATTTCAATTAAAGATATTCCGTTGGTGGGCGGAAAAAACGCTTCTTTGGGAGAAATGTTTTGTAGTTTCGCGCAGGCCAAAAATGGGAGATTAAGATCTAAAATTAAAATCCCCAACGGTTTTGCGATTACCGCTTACGCTTACCAATGTTTTGTTAAAGAAAATAAAATAGATAAAAAGATCAAGGAAACTTTGACCGGCTTGGACACTCATAATTTAAAAGATTTGGCAAAGCGCGGAGAAAAAACCAGAAAATTGATTCTCGCCGCAAAAATTCCAAAGGATTTGGAAAAAGAAATTATTAAAGCGTATAAAGAATTAAACAAAATTTATTCGCGAGATATTCGCGAGAAAAAATTCGCGACTGATTCGCGAGCCCCGAATATTGATGTGGCAGTTAGAAGTTCGGCGACAGCAGAGGATTTGCCGAACGCTTCTTTTGCCGGACAGCAGGAAAGCTATTTAAATATCAAAGGTGAAAAAGATTTATTAAAAGCGACCAAGAAATGTTTTGCCTCCCTTTTTACAAATCGGGCGATTTCTTACCGCCAGGAAAAAAAGTTCAGTCATTTTAAAGTGTCTCTTTCAATCGGCGTGCAAAAAATGGTCCGCTCGGACAAAGCGTCGGCCGGAGTAATGTTCACCATTGACACCGAATCCGGATTTCGCGATATTGTTTTAATCAACGCCGCTTACGGATTGGGAGAGAATGTAGTTAAAGGCGAAGTCAATCCAGACCAGTATTTTGTTTTCAAGCCAAAACTTAAAAAAGGATTTAAGCCGATTATCGGAAAAGCGATTGGCATAAAAAGAAAGAAAATGATTTACAATTCTAAAGGCGGGACAAAAAATATTTCTGTTTCCGACAAAGAACAGCAGATGTTTGTTTTGAAAGACGATGAAATTTTGACTTTGGCGAAATGGGGAGTGGAAATTGAAAAGCATTATCAGCGGCCAATGGACATTGAATGGGCGAAAGACGGCAAAGACGGAAATCTTTACATTGTTCAGGCGCGTCCGGAAACAGTCAAGACGATTGAAAAGGCGAATATTTTAAAAAATTATATTTTACTTAAACAGGGGAAAGTTCTTTTGGAAGGCGAAAGCGTCGGCGAGAAAATCGGACAGGGAAAAGTCCATATTATTAAAAGCGCGAAAAAAATCAAAGAATTTAAAAAAGGCGAGGTCTTGGTTACCCGGGTGACTGATCCGGACTGGGAGCCGATTATGCGGATGGCTTCAGCGATTATTACCGAGCTTGGCGGAAAAACTTCGCACGCGGCAATTGTTTCGCGGGAATTAGGAACGCCTTGCGTTGTCGGCACTGGCAAGGCGACAAGAGTTTTGAAAAATAATCAGGCGGTGACTATCAGCAGTGCCGAGGGAGAAGTCGGGCGGGTTTATCAGGGAATTCTGCCTTTTAAAATTAAGAAGGTGAACTTGGATAAATTTGAAAAACCGAAGACAAAAATAATGATGAATATCGGCATTCCGCGCCAGGCGTTTTCCCAGTCGTTTATTCCGAACGAAGGAGTCGGTTTGGCTCGGGAAGAATTTATTATTGCCAACTTTATCAAAATTCATCCGCTGGCTTTGATTAATTTTAAAAATATTAAGGATAAAAAAGTCAAGAAAGAAATTGAGGAAATAACTGTATCTTACAAAAGTAAGACGCAGTTTTTTGTTGACAAATTAGCTCAGGGAATCGGGCGGATCGCCGCGGCTTTTTATCCAAAGGAAGTTATTGTCCGAATGTCGGATTTCAAAAGCAATGAATACCGCGCTTTAATCGGCGGAGAATATTTTGAGCCGAACGAGGAAAATCCAATGCTTGGCTGGCGTGGCGCTTCCCGTTATTACGACAAAAAATACAAAGCAGCTTTTATTTTGGAGTGTAAAGCGATTAAAAAAGTCCGCGAAGAATTTGGATTAGATAATGTTAAAGTAATGATTCCTTTTTGCCGAACTCCGAAAGAAGGGAAAAAAGTTTTGTCATTAATGAAAGAACAGGGATTGGTTCAGGGCAAAAACGGTCTGGAAGTTTATGTGATGGTTGAAATTCCTTCAAATGTTATTTTGGCGGACGAATTTGCGAAAATTTTTGACGGGTTCAGTATTGGTACAAATGATTTGACGCAATTAACTTTAGGAACTGACCGCGATTCGGAATTAATCAGCCATATTTTTGACGCCCGCGACCAAGCAGTGAAAAAATTAGTTTCTGAAGTGATTAAAGTTGCCCGTAAAAATAAAATAAAAATCGGCATCTGCGGCCAGGCGCCAAGCGATTATCCTGATTTTGCTTCCTTCCTTGTCCAATGCGGCATTGACAGCATTTCCCTAAACCCAGATACGGTTCTAAAAACAAGCATAGAAATTCTAAAGACAGAAAAAAGGTTGAAAAAATAATTGGAAATGTTAAAGAATTTTTAGGTCTATGGTCCAATCATAGGCCTATTTTGTTTTAAGAATCGGCTCTTATCAAAATGGAATTTTTGTGGTATGATGTAGATAGAGTAAATATTTATCTATGGCTAAAAATAGGGATGTAATTTAACATAATAAGTACAACAAAACTATGAAAGACAAATTTTTGAAAAAAAGAAAATTTCCAAAAGAATCATTTAATTACCTAAAAATGTCTAATGGTGTTTGTAGTGCCATAAAACAAATAATACGTAACGCAATATCAAATGGCGATAATAAAATAGTTATAAAAACTAATTTAAAAAGGGGATTACCCTTGGAAAATATCAACAAAGTAGCCGGACCCTTTGTTGAAGCTTGGGCACTAGAAAAATTTGAGGAAATATCTGATAAAGTTGGAAATAAATATGGTTTAATAAATGTAGAGGGTGGTAAAAGATTAGATCCTTTTGATATGGTTCTACAGTTCAGATTAAAAGGTCTTAGTGATTATATATCGGCAAATGTTGATTCTAAATCCACAGCTGAGGATATTGTGAATTCTGGCAAAAGTCCAAATATCACATCATTCGCCAGGATTCGAAATGAATATTTAGATGATCCAGATTATATTTTTTTAATTTTATCTTTAAAGCATAAAGTTTTTAGCGAAAAAGTAGATAACGACGGCATTACTCATGGCATTATGCAAATTATTAGATATAAAGTATATGATATTAAATATGTTTCATCGAAAGATTTGAATTATAATCCAGCGTTAGGTACAGGACAATTACAAATCAAAGATATTCATTATGTTGAAGAAGAAAGGAAAACAACAGAAGAATTTATAAAAATGATTGACAATAAATACATTAAATCAAAAGGAATAAATCCTTGGCTGGTCCTTGCAAAAAAATTTAAGTGGTTACAATTAGATGAATAAAATAAAAAAAACAAATATCTTTATAGTTGGTGATGCTGTG
>CBDVEN010000055.1:0-4561 GCA_965373025.1 uncultured bacterium
AAAATTATTTTAGATTCTCCAAAACAATTTGCTGTCGGCTTAAAAGCGGCTGAGGATATTAAAGTTAAAGGAAATTTTGAAAATGTTATTGTGTCCGGAATGGGCGGCTCTGGATTGCCGGGAAAAATGTTGAAGCAATTTGCTTCGCATTTAAAAATAAAAATTCCTGTTTATATTCATTCCAACTATAATCTTTCACCCGACGCAAATAAAAAAAGTTTAATGATTGCTATTTCTTATTCGGGAAACACTGAAGAAACTATTTCGTCTTTTAATCAGGCAAAGAAAAAAGGAATTAAATTAGCGGCAATTTGTTCTGGCGGAGAATTGGAAAAATTATCTAAAAAAAATAGAATTCCTTTAGCAAGAATTCCAGAAGGCGTTCAGCCGAGAATGGCTTTGGGCTACCAATTTTCAGCTTTGATTAAAATATTGTCTAACGCAAAAATTGCCAATTTTAAACAGAGCGAATTATTATCATTGGAGAAAAAAATAAATTCTGATAATATTGAAAACAAAGCCAAAAAAATGGCTAAAAAACTTAAAGGAAAAATTCCGATTATTTATTCGTCTGCGGATTGGCAGATTTTAAGTTATATTTGGAAGATTAATTTCAACGAGAATTCAAAAATAATGGCTTTTAATAATATTTTTCCAGAGTTAAATCATAATGAAATGGTTGGATATACAAATTGCAAAGCGCAATTTCCAAATAAAAAATCCGGCTTTTGCGTAATCATCATTAGAGATTTGAAAAGTGATAATTCAGATATTTTACAAAGAATGAAATTGACAGCTGGATTGATTAAAAGAAGAAATACTCCAGTAGATTTTATTAATCTTGAAAACGAAAATTTCTTTGAAAAAATATTTTCCAATGTTCTCTTGGCGAATTTCACCGCGTATTATCTCGCTTTGGAATATAAAATTGATCCTGAACCAGTTAAGATCGTAGAAGACCTAAAAGCAAAATTAAAATCAGAATAAATGAAAAGAGGCCCGCTCTCGCCCTTAAAGGCGAGAACGGACCTCTGCTTGCTTTATTAATCATAAGTTTTTTAAAACTTCCAATGTTTCTTGGGCGCATTTTTGCCAGTCAAATTTCTTTACTTGTTCAAGTCCCTGCTTTTTTAATTTTTCCCGCAGGTTTTCATCTTTCAAAGCCAAATTCATTGCGCAGGCAAACTCGTCAATATCATACGGATCAATCATTATTGCTGCTTTGCCGACTATTTCAGGCAAAGAAGAAAACTTGGAAGTGATCGTCGGAGTTTTACAGACCATTGCTTCTAAAGGCGGAAAACCAAATCCTTCGTAAAAAGACGGATAAACAAAAAGCGAAGCTAAATTATAAAGATAAGGTTTGTCGCTGTTGTTGACAAATCCGGTAAAAATTATTTCCGAGGCAAAAGGGGATTGCTTGGCCGCTTTAAAAACATCTTCATAAAGCCAGCCCTTTTCGCCGGCAATGACCAATTTTATATTATTAATATTCGTAAAAGATTCGTGAACATTCGTTTTATATTCGTGTATTTTTTCAAACGCTTTGATTAATCCAATTAAATTTTTTCTTGGTTCAATAGTTCCAAAATATAAAATAAATTTATCCGGAAGACGGTATTTTTTTTTGACTTTTAGAATTTTCTCGCCTGAAATATCTTTTTTTAAATTTTGTTCCACGCCCGAATAAATTACTTTAATTTTTTCCTCCGGAATTTTATAAAAATCAATTAAGTCCTGTTTTGTTGAATTTGAAACAGCGATAATTCGGTTTGCTTTTTGAGCTTCTTTTTTTGCGTTCATTAAAATTTTCTGCCAGATTCTTTTAGACTGCGAGAAAAATTCAGGATAAAGTTCAAACGATAAGTCGTGAAAAGTAACCGCTTTTTTGCAATTGTTTGAAACCGGAGCGACAAAAAAATGGGGATTGAAAAAAATGTCCACTCCTTTTAAAAGGCGGTCAATCTTTGGCTGGCAAGTCCAGCGATTGGAAAAAAATAAAACCCGATTGGGAAATCTGAATTTTTTAATTTCAACATTATCAAAATTCGCCCAAGGATAATTTAACTCTGCTTTGCGGTAAGCATTGTAAAAAAGTTTGTATTTTATTTTTTTATCTAAAGGCAATAAAAAATTAAGGAGATTAATTGTGTACTCCTCAACTCCGGTTCGCGCGCCCCGGGTTAAAACACGAATGTCAATGCCAATGGTCATATAAATTAAAAACTTAAAATGAAAAACTAAAAACTAAAATGTAAAATCTAAAATTTTAAGAAATTTAAAATACTATTCTTACTATAATGATAGTTGAGTATAGGAAAATAATCAACATTAAAATTATGTATTTGACTGTCATTCTGAACTTGTTTCAGAATCTGTTATTATAGCATTAAAAAAATTATAGATCCTGAAACAAGTTCAGGATGACAAAAGCGCGCCTTTTTGTTGAACGCGTAAATCCTAATTAGAATAATGCGCGGAAATTTGGTATAATTAAATAAAGAATAAATAAACGCTTATGAAAATTGCTATTGACACTTCGCGAATTGATATTTCAAAAAAAACCGGAACAGAATATTACTCGCTTGAAATTATTAAAAATTTGCTTCTTATTGATTCAAGCAAGAAAAATCAATATATTCTTTATTCGCGAAAGCCGATTTCAAAATTATTATCTGAATTTTCCGGAAATTGTTTTACGAATAAAATAATTTCTTTGCCGAGATTTTGGACTCAAATCGGATTGGCTTGGAAAATGTTAAAAAACAAGCCAGATGTTCTTTTTATTCCAGCGCATACGATTCCATGGATTCATCCAAAAAAAACAGTGGCGGTAATTCATGGTTTAGAATATGAATATTTTTCAGACGCTTATTCTTTTTTTGAAAAATTTCATTTGCGTTTAACGACAAAATTAGCTTTGAAATGGGCAGAGAAAATTATTGTCCCTTCACAGTCAACAAAAAACGATTTGATAAAATTTTATCAAGCAGATCCGAAACAGATTGAAGTGATTTATCATGGAATTAATCAAGAAAAATATGGAATTGAAAAAGAAAAATGTCATCCTGAACTTGTTTCAGGATCTATTTCAGAATTTGTACAAAAAAAATCTTATAGCCACTTTTGCAAAAAAGAAAATAACAGATTCCGAAACAAGTTCGGAATGACAGATTCTCCATACATTCTTTTTATCGGCCGCATAGAAAAAAGGAAAAATTTAGCGCGTTTAATTCAATCGTTTAATTTTATAAAAGAAAAATATAAAATTTCTCATCAGTTAATTTTAACAGGCAAAAAAGGATTTGGGTTTAAAGAAATTCAAAAAGTACGCGAAAATTCTCCTTATAAAAACGATATTATTTTAAAAGATTATGTTTCTGAAAAAGAAAAAAAAGATTTGTTAAAAAACGCCGATGTTTTTGCTTTTGTTTCTCTTTATGAGGGTTTTGGATTTCCAATTTTAGAAGCAATGGAAGTGGGCGTTCCAGTAGTCGCCTCAAATAATTCTTCTCTTTTAGAAATTGCCGGCGATGCCGCTTTATTGGTCAATTCGCAAAACACGGAGGAAATCAGTCAGGCGATTTATAAAATTTTAAGTGATGATTCTTTAAGAAAATCTTTAATAGAAAAAGGGAAAGAAAATATCAAAAGATTCAGTTGGCAAAACTGCGCCCAAAAAACTTTAGAAGTTTTAAATGATTTATGAAGTTCTTTGAATTAGGAAATAGCCGCTCTTTGTCATTCTGAACTTGTTTCAGAATCTGCTTTGCTTTAATAATCACTAAATTTCAGATCCCGAAACAAGTTCGGGATGACAGATTAGATAGTTTTGCAACCGTCTCTTTGTCTATTTCATAATTCACATTAATTTTTTAAATAAAAAAAATAGGAGACAGTAATTTTTTTTATTACTTCTCCCGATTTTGCGGTTTATTGTTTTATTCTTTCCGAATAATAACAAGCTCGCCAAACTTTGTTAGGATAATTATATCTCCTATTCCTGGCATTTCTGGCATTTCGTTTATATTTCTTTGATAAAAAATAATTTTACCGCCCCCTTGCAACAACAAAGATGCTTTTCTTTCTCTCTCAGAATTTTGCTTATCCGGAATTACTACTGAAAGCACTTGATATTTTTGTCCTGTTTCAATAGAAGTCGTTGGTCTACCAATAGCATTCAATTTCTCTATATAAGAACTTCTTGCTACTAAAAACGATCCCACAACAGCCATCACCACTCCGACAATTATTGTCGTAAATGCTAATATAGAAATTCTATTATTTACTGTTATCGCTCCGTAAATTATTCCTCCGAAAAATAATAATAAGCTTCCTATTATTAGCATTGTTTCTGTATTCCACTGAAATTTTTTCCTAGACAATTTATCTTTTTCCATTTTCCTTTATCACCTCCTAATTTTTTTCAAAACTTATTCCAGCCAAAATAAAATGATCTGGCCATCTTTCTATTATGCACCCTTCACCGTTTTTTTCTGGTTCTTCTTTTCTGCACCATAACGAAAGAAAAAAACATTTTTTACCTTCGTGTTCACCTTCT
>CBDVEN010000056.1:0-4536 GCA_965373025.1 uncultured bacterium
CGGATGAAATAGTAGAATGGAAATGGTTTTCGCTGGACGATTTACCAAGCCCAATTTTCTTCCCAAGCGAAAAAATTCTGAAAAATTACTTAGATGGGAAATTTTATAAATATTAATTTTAAAAATATTAAAAACAAAAAATATGGAAAATTCAAACAAAATTGTGGATTTAAGAAATAAAGATATTAATCAAGCGGAAGGAAATAAAGAAAACAATATTCTGGAAAAAAATTTAGAAAACAAAAACGAGGGACAAACAAAAGAAATTTTATCATGGAACGCTTTGGATTTTGAAAACGATGAAGACAAAGCGCGCTGGCTGAAATTAGCCGCTTTGGGCTCTTTGCTTGTTTTTATCGGCGCTTTTTGGACAAAAAATTTTATCGCCGCAATTACTTTTTTTCTTTTGACTTTTGTACTTTTTATAAATTCTCGCGCCGAAGCAAAAGAAATTGAAATAATTATTACTTCAAAAGGAATAATCGCCGGTGAGCATAATTATTTTTTTGACGATATGGAATCGTTTTGGATTACCGAGGAAAAAAATCCGGCGATCGTTTTAAAAAGTAAAAAATTTTTTATGCCTTATGACGAAATTTATTTAAACGGTCAAGATTCGGATAAAATCAGGGAAATTTTAAAACAATACCTCAAAGAAAAACAGGAAGAAAAATCTTTTTTGAAAAATTCCCGCGCGGTAAAATAACAGCGCCCGTAGTTTAACGGATAAAACATTGGCTTGCGGAGCCGACGCTACAGGTTCGATTCCTGTCGGGCGCACATATCCCCCTATCATTCCCGTCCCGCATTAATGTGCGGGAGGAATCTACTTCAAAAATAAATAGGATTCCTACTTCTACAGAAATAACAAATAGTAATTAAAAAACATAAATTCTAAAAATAAAATGAAAATCAAGAAAAAATCTTTGAAAAGAAAACAAAAAATTGTTTGCTTTGGCGGAGGAAGCGCAATGCCAAAAGTTATTTTATCTGAATTAAAAAAACACCCGATTGAACTTTCTGGAATCGTAAGTATGGTTGATAGCGGAGGTTCAAGCGGATTTTTAAGAAAAGAATTAAAAGTCCTGCCACCGGGAGACATCAGGCGCGTTTTTTTATCGCTGTCAAAAGCTCCCAAATGGAAAAAAGATTTATTTGATTTCAGATACGGCAAAGAAAAATTAGACGGGCATCAAGGCCATAGCGTTGGAAATATTTTTATCGCCGCGCTTGAATCAGTGAACAACGATTACGGAAAAGCGCTAAAGCAACTTCATAAATTTTTAGAAATTAAAGGAAAAGTTCTGCCTGCGACAATAGAAAAAACAAATCTTTACGCAGTTTTGGAATACGGCAAAATTATTTCCGGCGAAACAAATATTGATATTCCCAAACACAATCCTAATTTAAAAATTAAAAAACTGCGTTTACAGCCAAAAGCAAAAGCATATCCGCCGGCAATTCAAGAAATTAAAAAAGCTGATTTAATTGCAATCGGACCGGGAGATCTTTACTCTTCCTTAATCCCTATTTTCTTAATAGATGGAATTGTTGAAACAATTCAAAAAAATAAAGCGAAAAAAGTTTTTATCTGTAACGCAATGACCAAAATCGGCGAAACAAATGATTTTTCTGTTTTGGATTTTACTAAAGAAATTGAAAAATATATCGGTTGTCCGCTCAACTCTGTAATTTATAATAATAAAATTCCAGAGAAAAAAAGAATTGAAAGATACAAAAAAGAACATCCTGAATTATTGAATTTAGTTCGCGTTGATAAAAATTTAGACAGAAAAAAATTTATTGGGAAAAATTTATTTCAAAAAGAAGGAGAAATAGTTTATAATTCTAAAAAGGTTGTAAAAGAAATTTTAAATTTAATTTAATTTAATTTTTAAAACCATGCAAGCAGTAATTCTCGCCGCAGGCGAGTCGTCAAGATTTTGGCCGCTTAATTCAAAACATAAATCTCAAATTAAAATTTTGGGGAAATCTTTGATTTGGTGGACAGTAAAAAATCTCGTTGAATGCGGAATTAAAAACATTGTAGTAGTTTGTAATCCAGAATCAATTTTTAAAAATGAATTAGAAAGCGGCGAAAATTTTAATTGCCAAATTTCTTACGCTATTCAAGAAAAGCCTTTGGGCACAGGCAACGCTGTTTTCTTAGCAAAAGATTTTATAAAAGAACCTTTTTTTGTTTTACACCCTTACAAGTTTTATATAAAAGATATTCTTCAGCAGATTTTAGAAAAAGAAAAAGAAACTAAATCTCCAATTATTTTTGTCGCAACGCCTACTAACAGACCTCGGGATTATGGAATTTTAGAATTTGACAACAATAAAATAATTAAAATATATGAAAATCCTTCTCAAGGCAAAGAACCTTCTAATTTAAAAACTTTAGGAATTTATTTTTTGCGTCCTGAATTTTTCCAATATTATGAAAAAATAAAGAATCACCATAAAGAAGATTTAATTGATGCTTTTAATTTACTTCTTAAAGATAAAGGCGGTGAAGCAGTTTTATTAAAAAAAGAATTACCAACTTTGAAATATACTTGGAATTTGTTTGAATTATTAAAATTATTATTTGAATCAGAAAATTTTAAAAATCATATTTCTTCAAGCACTGAAATTGGAAAAAATGTTGTTTTAAACGGTTCAATATCTGTTGGAAAAAATGTAAAAATAGGAGAAAATACAGTTATTAATGGTCCTTGTTTTGTTGGCGATAATTGCCAAATAGGGATGAATAATGTTTTCCGCGGACCAGTAAATTTAGAAAATGACGTTAGAACTGGCGCTTTTACTGAAATAAAAAATTCAATTATTCAAGAAGGGACACATTTTCATTCAGGTTATATCGGCGATTCAATGATTGGGAAAAACTGTCGATTTGGCGCCGGATTCATAACAGCTAATCGAAGAATTAATAGAGAAAATATAAAATCTGTCGTGAAAAATGAAAAAATTGATACTAATTTAACTTATTTTGGTATTGCCGTTGGTGATGATACTCGTTTTGGAATTAATGTCGGGACAATGCCCGGGATTTTAATCGGCTCTAATTGCTTAATCGGCCCGGCAACAGTTGTCAGAAAAAATATTTCTGACAATATGACTTTTTATACGAAATTTGAAGAAGTGATTAAAAAAAATAAAAAATGATTAAAGCAATTTTTTTTGATGCGGATAATACTTTATATAAATTAAATTCTAAACGGGCTTACCAAAATCTTTTTGGGTATTTGTCTAAAGAAATTGGAATTCCTCGCGTAAATATTGAAGGGATATGGCAAGTAATTTTAGATGATGTTTTAGATAATCCGGAAAAATCCTTATCGCCTTATTTCAGGCATCGCTTATATCCGATAAAAGAAACTCTGAAATTCTATGGACTTAGCGCGAAAAAAGCTGAAGCGTTTTCTAAAAAAGCTTTAAATAAATTTTTTGACGATCTTGCTGAAGATATAAAATTTGAAAAAAATCTTAAAAATTTAATTAAAGAATTAAAAAAGAAATATAAACTTATCATCTTCACCGAAGAGTTTAAAAAATATCTGCCGAAAAAATTAAATAGAATTTTTGGTAATTGGAAAAAACACTTTCTTTTTGCTGTTACGCCGGATACGGTAAAAACAATGAAACCGTCAGAAAAATATTTTCGCTATGCTTTGAAAAAATTAAAATTAAAACCGTCAGAAATAATTGTTATCGGTGATTCTCTTGAACGAGATATTATTCCGGCAAAAAAAATAGGAATAAAAACTTTCCATATTAAACAAAAGGGTAAAGTTTGTAAAATACTTACTAATCATTTTTAATTTTATTGCAAATTATTTTAAACCGTTACTGAAAAAATGTTAAAGCTAAATATATACTATGAAAAAAAACAATCAAAAAATTAATAAGGATATTTTCCACGCTTATGATATTAGCGGAATTTATCAGAACGAACTTAATGAAGAAGCGGCTTACAAAATCGGTTTGGCTTTTGTAAAATTTTTGCGAAAGAAAACAAAAAAGAAAAATTTAAATATTGTTGTCGGCCGGGACGGACGGCTTTCATCGCCAAAATTATATAAAAGTTTAACTCAAGGAATAACTGACGCCGGAGCTAATGTAATTAATATTGGACTTTCCACTTCACCGATGTTTTATTGGACAGTTGGTTATTATAAATTTGACGGCGGAATAAATATTACGGCAAGCCATAATCCTCCGGAATATAACGGATTTAAATTAGTCCGGGGGAAAGCGGCTAAAATAGGCGAGAATAGCGGAATAAAAGAAATCAAAAATTTGGCAAAAAAAATAGATTTTTCTGAATTTTCTAAAATAAAGAAAGGAAGAACAAAGAAAAAAAATATTTTGACGGAATACGTGAAAGATAATTTGGCTTTGACTAATCTTAAAAAAATTAAAAAACTAAAAATCGCTATTGATACGTCAAATTCTGTTTCTGGAATTGTTATTCCAAAAATTTTCAAAAAAACAAAGTGTCAGATTTATCATATTTTTTCTAAATTGGAC
>CBDVEN010000057.1:0-4517 GCA_965373025.1 uncultured bacterium
GCAAATCTTTTTTCTGTTTACCCTCACCGATAATTACCAAAGGAAGTTCTAATTTATTAAACGCTTTAACTGCTAAATCAATTCTCTTGTACGGACTCAATCTTGAAACAATTAAAAAATAATTTTGAGTTTTTATTTCTTTGTCATTTTGAACTTGGTTCAGAATCTGATCATTATTTTGTTCTGCTGCGTTAACAGATCCTGAAATAAATTCAGGATGACATTTTTGAGCAATGTCTACCGGCGGATAGATCACCTTGGAATTGCGTAAATAATATTTTTGAATTTTTTCGGCTGTTGTTTCAGAATTGGCGATAAAATAATTAACGCGGTCAGCGGAAATTTTATCCCACATTCTGAAATAATGCAGTATCGGCAAAACAAAAATTTTTTTAATCTTCCCAATTTTTCTTTCTTTAAGGTAATTATAATGCCAATCCCAAACAAAACGCATTGGCGCGTGACAGTAAGAAATATGAATTGTTTTTGGCTTAGTGATAATTCCTTTGGCAAATGAATTTGAGCTGGAAATAACCAAATCAAAATCCCTTAAATCAAATGTTTCCGGAACTGTCGGCAAAAAAGGCAAAAGATATTCTTTTCGCTGCTGGAAAAATTTCGGAAATTTCTGAAGAAAAGAAGTTCTGATTTCAGCTTGAGGAAAATATTGCTTCATTTTTTTATCGTAAAGCAAAGTATAAATTGGAGCTTCCGGCCAAATGTTATGCAAAGAGAAAAGCACCTGTTCAGCGCCTCCAAAATCAGTTAGCCAGTCATGAACTAAAGCAATTTTCATTTTATTAAATTAAATCCTCCTTCGATTTTTTCTTAACTTATTGCCTTCAAAATTTCTAAATTTTCCTCGAAAGCGAAAATATCCGCCAAATTGAGGCCGAACAATTTTTTGGCTGAAATCATGCGATTTAGCAGAAAGAGAAACTTGCTTTAATTCAGGAATTTCATTAAGCAATTTTTCTTCTATTTTTTTTGTTAAAAAAGTCACCTTATCCATCTTTTCCCTTGGGTCAAAAATTAACGCAATTTCAGCAAAATTGCTCGGACCGATTTTACGCGTTTTTATTCCAGAAAACTTTTGGAAATTTTTTTCAAGAATTTTCTTTATTTTTTCTTCAAGTTTTGGATTGGCTGTATCAACTAAAGAATCAATTATTTCTTTGCTTAAGCGATAAACTTCATAGAAAATGTAAAGAGCGACCAAAACAGCTAAAATGCTGTCAGCCATCGGATAAAATTTTACTAAAATTAAACCAGCTAATACCGCTAATGAAGAATAAACATCGGCTCGCGAGTGTTCGGCGTCAGCGACCAAAGCTAAAGAAGAAAATTTATTTCCTACGGAAAATTTCAATCTGGCCATTATCTCGTTGATAATTGCCGAACAAGCCATTATAATAATTCCCAGAATCGTAAATTGAGCGACTATTTCTCCTGATAAAATATTTTTTGCCACTTCAAATAAAATCCAGCAAGCAGAAACAAAAAGCAATGCGACAACTACCAATCCGGCCAAACTTTCATATCGTTCGTGTCCGTAAGGATGTTCTTTGTCGGCCGGTTTTTCCGCTGCTTTAATTCCAAAAAAAGTTATTAATGAAGAAGCAAAATCAACTATAGAATGCAAACCTTCAGCCATCAGGACAAAGCTTTGGCTAAAAAATCCAACAGCAATTTTAATAATTGCCATTATCAAATTGGCTAAACTTGAAATTATAGATAAACTTTTTGGATTTTTCATAAAAAAATAATGGGTAAAAAAAGAAATATAAATAATAATGAAATTTTACAGCAAACTTTTTTGTCCCATTGAACCGCCTTTTTTGATTCCTTCTTTTTCTTCTGAAGAAAAAATTTCAATTTTTCCAAACTCGCCGTCATAACCGGGATGAATTTTAACTTTTTCTTCACGGACTCTTATAATTCCTTCGGCGATTAAAGGAGAGGCGATACTTTCTATTTCTTCTTTGCTTTTGTCCAAAAGAATTTTAAACTCGCTTCCTAAATTGCTGACCATTTTTTTGTATTCTTCCTGAACTGTTTTGCTCGCTTTGCCCATTCCAAAAACGTCAGCGATTATTTCTTGCAAAGGGATTAAGCATTTAAAAGGAATAATTTTTTCCGGCTTTCCACCTTCGGGACGATCAGCCAATTTTTCAATCCTGTTCATTACGCCAACTGTGAGCGGCTTGTTGCATTTGGGACAAATATTTTTACGCTCTTTGGTTTCTTTCGGAGAAAAAACAACCTGGCAGTTTCTGTGCCCGTCAAAATGATATTTTCCTTCCTGCGGAAAAAATTCAATTGTTGAAGTTAATTTTAACGAAGGCGACAATCCGGAATGTCGCCTGCTGACATTGACGCCTAATTTTATCGCTTCAATAAATGCTTTGTAATTTAATTCATAACCATCAAAAAAATTTTCCACTCTGCCAAAATTTGCCGGCGAATGAGCGTCAGAATTAGAAATTAAAGTGATGTTATCCAAAGCGGACCAGCGCCAATTCATTGCCGGATCTGAAGAAAGTCCGGTCTCAATAGCGTAGATATATTTTGTCCAATCGTCAAAACATTCTTCCAAAGAATCAAATCCTGACTGTGAGCCAAAAACTCCAAACCAAGGAGTCCATGCATGAGCCGGAACCAAAAAACAATCCTCGGAAATATTTAGAATAATTTTCAGTAATTCTTTGGAATCTAATCCTAAAATCGGGCGTCCGTCTGATTTTAAATTGCCGATCCAGCTAAGCTGGGTATTTATTTTATCAACTACATCAAAACTCGGAGCAAAAATTACATTATGAATTCTTCTTCCGCGTCCGTTTTTAGAATAAATATTACTGATTTCGCTTGTTAGGATAAATCGAGTTTCGCTTTTGTTGTTAATTAAATTTTCATCAATCGTAGGCGACATTCCGGAATGTCGCCTGCGTAATTGTTGGTTATTTTTTTAATTTAAAATTTGATTTTTGATTTTATACATTCCCGGTTCTGCCGGCTCTAATTTTTCTTTAAGTTCGGCAAGCCATTGCGGATGTGTAAAATCACCAGTTCCTAAAACTCTTATGCCTTTTATTCGTGCCCATTTGTCTAAACTTTCAACATTCATTTCTTGGCTTACTGCTCTGGAATATTTTGAATGAATATGAAAATCAGCGATAAATTTCATAATTATTTACGCTTTAATTATTTTATTTTATCTTTTATTCTATTATAGAACAAAAGCTTTTATAATTCAAGCCAAAATCTACACTTCCAAAAATCCATTTACAATTAAGTCAATTGCTTGTTTTTCAGTGAGCCCCCGCATTCGCAAATAATTTAATTTTTCTTCGGAAATTTTTCCAATTGACGCTTCATGGGTAATCTGCGCTTTTTTATTTTGGCAAACTAATTCTGGAACGAGCTTGATAATTGAATTATTTTTTTCAGAACCAATTAACAGTCCATGGCAGTCAAGATGCCCTTTACTTTCCGCTTTAGCTCTGACTTGAGAGCAAGCGGTTATTTTGCTGTTTTCTTTCGCAACCAATCTTAATTTTATTATTCCAGACGAATTTTTTTCTTTCAAAATCAAAATATCATTAATATTTATATCGGACTGAACGGAATTTATAATAATATTCAAATTTGCGCTTGCTTTTTCAAGAACATTTATTTGAGTATTAATTTTGAGTTTTTTCGGCGTTTGCAAACTTTTGTAGAAATAATCTAATTTAGAATTTTTTTCTAAAATAAATTGATAATCCGGTTCAACAATATCATTTTCGCCCCAAGAATGAAAATGCTCGTATTTTAAAATTGAATTTTCTTTTAAAATAATTTTCCCTTTGACTTTGTGTTCTCCGGACAAGTTTTTTCTTTGAGAATTACAAGTTCCTTGAGTATTGACTTTTAAATTTTTTTCAATTACCAAAAGATTTTGAAGATTTTGTTTTGTATTTTTTGCGGCGATAGAAATGCAAGTTGAAAGATAAGAGTTGATATTCTTTTGAACCCAGATAAAATAACCCTGTTTCGGCTTTTTCTGAAAATATTTTTTCGTCCAATTATATTTTCCCCAGGCGATTCTGCTCGGCAAAATTTCAACACCGCTTATTTGGCAAATTTTTGGAGTTTTATTATCTATTTGCGCATAAGCCGGCTTGTAAATGTTTTTTGCATTTTTCATAACCATATTTTTTAATTGTTTTTAATACTTGGCGATAATCTTTTCCTTGACAGACAATTTTTCCGGTAATCATTATATTAACTTTTTGCGGTTTTAAAAAATTTAAAATTTCGCCAGAGTGAGTGATAATCAAAACAGAAACTTTTTTATCAACTAATTCTTTTTTAATTATTTTGGCGACCATTTCCACTTTTTTTAAATCCAAGCCAGAATCTATTTCATCAAAAATAACTAATTTTGGCTTTAAAGATAAAATTTGCAAAAGTTCGGATATTTTTTTCTCGCCGCCGGAAAAATCAACATTTATTTCTCTATTTAAAAAACTTACTTC